>JAKSCJ010000365.1 GCA_022360675.1 Lysobacterales bacterium | reverse complement strand
CCGCTGCGCTCGCGGGCTGAGAAGGCGGTTCTGTGGATGAAGCGGAGGCAGGAGGCACAGTCACTGCGGGAATTACCTTGCCAGCAGCGCCGTTGCCAATATCAGCATCGCTCGAACCATTTGAGCCCAGCGCGGCGGTATCAAGATCAAACTGCTGCCACGGCTGTTGCCAACCCACAATAAAAGCGAGCACCACGGCAGCCGCCGCTAACCACAACGGCCATCGGGAATGCGATTTCGTTGCTGCCGACACCGCTGTGCCCTGCACTTCTTGGGCCGCCAGCCTCACCACTTTGGGCGTGACTTGAATTTGATCCTGAGCAAACGCCCCCATCAATGCCCGGTCGGCAATGATATTAATTAAGCGTGGCACCCCTTGGGCATATTGATACACCGCCTTCATCGCCGCTGCGGTAAAGGGACAACGCGCAGCACCCGCCACCGCCATACGGTGTTTGATATAGGCGGCCGTTTCGGTGGTATCCAACGATTCCAAGTGGTATCGGGCGGTGATTCTTTGGGCGAGCTGGCGTAAATCATTTTGTGCCAACAGCTGGCGTAGCTCGGGCTGGCCCAACAAGACGATCTGCAGTAATTTATCGGTGGCGGTTTCCAGATTAGTCAGCAGACGTACCTGCTCCAGCGCTTCACGGCTCAGGTTTTGCGCTTCGTCAATGACCACCACCACACGCTCACCATTACCATGGGCGGTCAGTAAATGCTCGGTGAGTTGATCCATCAGCATTTTACTGCTGGGATCATCCTCGTATTTCAAACCCAGCTCATCACAAATCGTGGCCAGTAATTCCACTGGCGTGAGCACCGGGTTTAAGATTAATGCGATCTGGGTTTTCTCAGGAACTTGGTCCAGCAAACAACGACATAAGGTCGTTTTACCGGTTCCCACCTCACCGGTGAGCTGCACAAACCCGCCGCTGCCACCTTGGCCCACACCAAACAATAAATGCGCCAAGCCTTCTTGATGGCGTCGACTCAAGAATAAATAACGCGGATCGGGTGTGATGGTAAATGGCGCTTCGTTTAGACCGAAGTAGCGCAAATACATGCTGAGATCACTGGCTAAGGCTGCGGCCTCATCCACCGTGTCAGGACTTGCGGAATGATTGGGGTGTAAATTGCTCACCTTTTCATTCGCAAGCTGAGAAACATGGGTATCGCTCGCCTGCCCGTTAGCTAATGCGGCGTTACTGGATTGGTGATCTGCAGACTTCTTCATACTGCACATAATGGCCTTAAGCGGCCATGAACTCCCCTGATTTAGGCCGGAAGCTCCGCACAACTAGGCGTAATCCCGGCATAAGTTCGTAAACGATAGTCGAATGAGCGCTCAGGTATCGATAGCTTGGCTATCAACGCGCTGGGCACAGTATCAGACTCTTGAGCCCGTCCCTTGGTTCACCGTAAGGCTGCATTTGAACACAAACGGGCCCGGAGTTCATAACTTCCGGGCCCGAGTGTCGCTCATCGTAATCGCATCGCTGCGTATCGACGTTTAATTAGCCCTTACCGATATTCACTATCGATAAGCTCCAGCGTCTAGCCTTCCAGCGATAACAAGCGTGCGTTACCACCCACCGCAGCTGTATTAACCGTAAGTGTGCGCTCGCTGGCAAAACGGAACAGATAGTGTGGGCCACCGGCTTTCGGGCCGGTGCCCGATAAGCCTTCGCCACCGAAGGGCTGCACACCCACCACCGCGCCGGTCATATTCCGGTTCACATAGGCATTACCCACAATGACGCGGCAAGCCACATGCTGCTGGGTACGATCAATGCGGCTGTGCACGCCCATGGTGAGGCCGTAACCTGTGGCATTGATTTGGTCGATCAGCTTGTCTAAATCTTTGCTGGGGTAGCGCAGCACGTGCAGAATCGGGCCGAAGACTTCGCGCTCAAGCATTTGAATATTCGGGATTTCATAGGCCACCGGCGCAAAGAAATTACCTTTCATGCCCGGCACTATGGGTGCACGACCAATCAGACGTGCTTCTTTTTCCATACGCTCTTGGTGACGCTGCAAAATACCCAGCGCATCTTCGTCGATCACCGGGCCTAAGTCGGTATTCAGTTGGCCTGGATTACCTACTTTCAGCTCTTGCATAGCGCCAGCCAGCATTTCGATGACACGATCGGCCACATCGTCTTGTACACATAAAATACGTAAGGCCGAACAACGCTGACCCGCACTCAAAAATGAGGAGCTAATCACATCTTTCACGACTTGCTCGGGCAGCGCTGAGCTATCGACCAGCATGGCGTTTTGGCCACCGGTTTCTGCGATCAACACACCGATAGGGCCGTCACGTTCAGCCAAGGTGCGGTTAATCAGGCGTGCGGTTTCGGTAGAGCCGGTAAAGGCCACGCCCGCCACGCGGGGTTCCGAGGTCAACGGGCCGCCCACGGTGGGCCCATCACCCGGTAGCAATTGCAATGCCGCTCGGGGAACACCGGCCTCGTGTAGTAATTTCACCATGGCGGCGGCCACTAACGGCGTTTGTTCGGCAGGCTTGGCCAACACGGTATTACCAGCAGCCAAAGCTGCAACCACCTGACCGGCGAAGATCGCCAGCGGGAAGTTCCATGGACTGATACACACAAAGGTGCCGCGACCATGCAAGCTAATTTGATTGTGCTCACCGGTAGGTCCGGGTAGTACGGTGGGTTCGGCAAAGTGCTTACGCGCTTGTAGGGCGTAATAACGGCAGAAATCAGCCGCTTCGCGCACTTCCGCAATACCGTCGTTTAAGGTTTTACCCGCTTCACGGCACAGCAAGTGCATGAACAGGGGCATATTGTTTTCGAGCGCATCGGCTGCTTTTTCCAGCATTTCAGCCCGCGCCACCGCCGGGGTTTCGGTCCAGCGGGGGAAGGCTGCTACGGCGGCATCAATGGCGGCTTTAACTTGTGCGGCATCGGCATTCACTACCGTACCCACTACATCGTCGGTATTGGCCGGATTCACCACGTTCTGCGCTGGCGTTGACGAATCAGGCACGCCCTCTGCCACCATGGCCGTTACATGCAGATGCGCTGAGATATCGCTATTCATATTGCTTTGCAGCGTATCGACCACTGGCTCGCTGGCCCATAAAATGCCTCGCGAGTTTTCGCGATCGGGATACAGTTTCTGCGGCGCGGGAATACCGGTGTGGGGAATACTCTCCAAACCGCGTACCAGTTCGATGGGATCTTCCACCACTTTTTCCACCGGTAAGGCTTCGTCGGTTACGCGATTAACAAAAGAAGTATTGGCCCCGTTTTCCAGTAAGCGGCGAACTAAGTAGGGCAGCAGGTCTTCGTGGCTACCCACTGGCGCATACACGCGACAGGCTTTGACGTAGTGCTCGTCGCCACGGGCTTCGTCGTAGAGATCTTCGCCCATGCCGTGTAGGCGTTGGTATTCATAAGGTGCCGTGGCACCATCAACACCCGGTTTTAAGCCATGACCTGCGGCCAATTCAGCAATGGCGGCAATGGTGTGGGCATTGTGGGTGGCAAACTGCGGATAAAACACCGAGCCATGGCCAAACAGGCGATTCGCACAGGCCAGGTAGGATAAATCGGTGTTGCATTTACGGGTAAACACAGGATAGCCGTCGTGGCCTTCGACTTGGCTCAGTTTGACCTCGGTATCCCAGTACGCACCTTTAACCAAGCGCACGGGGAAGCTACGTCCGGCATCTTTACCCAATTGGGCCAACCAATCGATCACATGCCAAGCACGTTTTTGATAGGCCTGAACCGCCAAGCCCAAACCTTGCCAATGGGCAATGCTGGGGTCGCGCGCCACCTGGGCGAAGATTTCCAGCGAAATCGGCAGGCGATCGGCTTCTTCAGCATCAACCGTCAAGCCAATGCCCGCTTCGGCTGCGGCTTGGGCCAAACGTAGCAATAAAGGCGGCAACTCTTGCAGCACACGGTCGCGCTGCACTTGTTCATAACGCGGATGCAACGCCGATAGTTTCACTGAAATACTGGGAGCATCGTGAATATTTTGATACGGCCCACCTTGAGCCAGCGATTGAATCGCTTTTAAGTAAGCGTCGAAATAGCGCTGTGCGTCGGGCGTAGTTAAAGCCGCTTCGCCCAACATATCGAAGGAATAACGGTAGGTTTTGTTGTTACCTTTGCGGCTGCGCTGAAGCGCTTCTTGGATGGTGCGGCCCATCACAAACTGGTGACCCATAATACGCATCGCTTGGCGCACGGCCAGGCGAACCACGGGCTCACCACTGCGGTTGGCAATACGCCCTAAGACCGATTTGAAATCCCACTTACCGGTATCGCCACCCTTCACCAGTTTACCGGTGAGCATCAAGCCCCAGGTGGAAGCATTCACAAACAGCGATGAGCTTTTGCCCAGATGGGCTTCCCAGTCGGCGTCGGCCAGCTTATCGGCAATAAGCTTCTCAGCGGTATCGGCATCGGGTACACGCAACAGCGCTTCGGCCAGACACATTAAAACAATGCCCTCTTCCGAAGATAAATCGTATTCGCGCATGAACGCTTCGATGGCGCCTGAGTCTTTGCTACGGTTACGCACCTTGCGCACGAGTTCGATGGCGCGTTGATTCACACTGCTTTGCTGTTGCCTGCTTAGAGGCAATGAATCCAGCAGCATCGACACGTGCTCTGTTTCATCCACCAACCACGACGCCACCATGCTTTGCCACAAAGGGTCACGTTGCGGGTACTGCGCCAACGAAATTTCCGGCTGAGGCGCCGGCGCGATCGTTTGGGGATTACTTGCCATTATGGTTCTCCACACCCGGTTTTATCCGGTTCCGAAGCGGCTTCTTTCACTCGCCCTTCCGAGCCAAAGAAAAACTATAATTATCAATGACCTAAGACAATGCTACAGAACATTGACACCATTCATAGCCGCTATTGTGGCTGGGCTTTAGACTGGGGGCAATGGGGGCGCTTATATTTTCCGCTAAAAAAACTGGTGAGTTATTATTTTTCAATAACATACAGCCATTACATAAAATATAGAATCTACCCCGAAGCGCCTTTCAAAGCGTCGAAGTTCAGCGCCTGTAAGAAACCCCTTTAAGCTCACCGCGCTTGTCGTTTTAAGAGAATGAAGTCAAAAACCAATGCAGATAGCGCGTCTTCAAGAACTAACGTCTAGATATGAATAAAGCGCCATTGAATTCAAACTAGTCAGAAATAAAACCCAACGGTAAGAACGTACGAAACCAATAACGCCTGGCTACGATATAAATTTGAAAGAATACGGGTACACAAGATACCAACGGCTTGTCGAGTTCGGCTTGTCGAATTCAAGTTTAAGATTGATGCATATACACCTGACATTCACGTCAATTTAATAACAATAAAAAGTACCAATAGCAAAAACCAATCATTCAAAAAAACAAACCCAAAAATTGATGTAATAAATTGGTTTTGAGGCGTACATAAACCTTACGGTATACATTAAGCCCAACAGCAAAACCGTGCCGTATCGATACCGTTTATAAAGTCAACAACAATGATACTGATACACAACGACAATACTGAATTGATACTGTTGTTTTCTTTGCCAGCTTGATAGGGTTTATTGATCACGACTTCAAAAACAAATTTCCACTTTTGTCTATTTATTTAAAAAATAACAGTGATAGTTTTTCACTGCTATCTTTAACAATGCTGTACTAAAGCCTATATAAAGGCACATACAAGTAAACCGTTTAGTATGAATTCACACCGCTTTTGATACTGTTTCTCTATTAAATGTTAAGAAATAAAACATAAAGCAGAAGTATTGACATTTTTATCCCATATGGTTAACCAAGTTTTACTACCCTACGTAGCTTTGTTGCTTTATCATTGACAAACCTTTGTTATTATCTTGACAACGTCTTTAGTTAAATCGACTTATCGTTCAACAATGTAGCGTTGCTCTTAGTAAAACGGGCATACACTTTTATTGTGCTAAATGCAAGATTGTTTTTCTTTATTCTTTTCTATCACCCATGTGAACATGATTAAGATCAAGAAAAGCTGTTCTTGAATGTGACGGTTGCTTTACAATAGGCGGCCATGCAGCGGCTTGTGAGCCCATGGTCACAGTCAACCCATCAACTGACACATCTGAATTCACCGTATTGGCACAAGCCAATTTATCGATTACGGCTGAACGATTGATGCTGTTCTATATAGTGCTGTCGTTAGGCAGTTTAATGATCGCTTTAGGATTGAGCTTAATTGGCTATTGGCCAGTTCTGATCTTTGCTGTAGTGCATCAATTAGTGGTGGGCGCTTTACTGTGGTACTCCTGGCGCAGGCAATGGGTAAAAGAGTGGATCACTCTTAGCCCAGAGCATGTCCAGGTCATCCATGTGGATCATCACGGCCGTCGGCTATGGCAAGTAGACAGTCATTGGGTACGTTTGGTGTGGGAAGAACCCCAACTTCCAAAGCATCAAACACGCCGCTTGTTCTTGAAGGCTAAGGCCAACGAAACAGAAATCGGGGCATTTTTAAATGTATCCGAACGACAAGAACTCGCTCAGGTGCTTGCACCGGCACTTACCCAAGTCAGTATGCTTGCTCCATAGCTCGACGGTGCGTAGCAAACGCTGCCTGTGAGTAAATAAAGTAACCCCCCTTACAATCTCGCGTGACAGGCTGATCGTCAATGAAGAGAGAGAATTATTTTATCGTTGTCCTGGCCGTAATGGCCGGCGTGATTGCTGCCGTCTGGGGTATGTTCGCCATTGGCGATAACATGCCCCGAGGCGTAACAGAATTCAGCCGCCAAGTTTACGACCTACACATGGTGATCTTGTGGATCTGTGTCGTAATCGGCGTGCTGGTCTTTACTGCGATGTTTGTGTCTATTGCACTGCATCGCAAAAGCCGTGGTGTTGAGGCTGCTCAATTTAGCCACAGCACCAAAGCCGAAGTTTTGTGGACCATTATCCCCATCCTTATTTTGGTCGCCATGGCGGTTCCCGCCACCAAAACCTTGATCAAAATGGAAGAAACCGGCGACGCCGAGATGAACATTAAGATCACCGGTTATCAGTGGCGCTGGAAGTACGACTACCTGGAAGACGATATCAGCTTCCTCAGCTCTTTAGATGCCGGTAGCGATGCTGCTCGCCAGCTGCAATCTGGTATCGAGCCTGTCGATGTCGACAACTACCTGCTGGAAGTGGATAACCCCCTGGTGGTACCCGTGGGCACTAAAATCCGCTTCCTGTTAACCGCAGGCGATGTAATCCACTCTTGGTGGGTTCCCGCTTTAGGTTGGAAACGCGACACCATCCCTGGTTCTGTTAACGAAGCCTGGACACGCATTGACGAGCCCGGCACCTACCGTGGCCAGTGTGCCGAGCTGTGTGGTAAAGATCACGGCTTTATGCCCATCGTGGTAGAAGCGGTAAGTAAAGAAGACTACGCCGCCTGGATTAACGAGCAACAACAGCTGGCCGCTGTGGCTAAAACCGACGAAGAACGTTTGTGGACGCTCAACGAGCTGATGAGCCACGGCGAAAACGTGTATGCCACCCAATGCGCCACTTGCCACCAAGGCGATGGCCAAGGCTTAACGCCGGCCTTCCCCGCTCTGGCAGGCAGCCAAGTTGCTACCGGTCCGGTTGCCGATCACATTAAAGTGGTTCTGCAAGGCCGTAACGGCACCGCCATGCGTGGTTTCTCGGATATGTTGAGTGCGCAAGACATTGCCGCTGCACTCACTTACACCCGCAATGCTTGGGGTAATCAAACCGGTGATGTGGTTCAGCCCAGCACCATTGCCCAGCTGACCAATGGTTGATGGAGCCACAAGAATGAGTACTGCACATACCCACGAACATCATGAAGCACCCAAAGGCTTAGGCCGTTGGGTGTTTTCAACAAACCACAAAGACATCGGCACGCTGTATCTGCTGTTTTCACTGCTGATGTTTATTGTCGGCGGCGCCATGGCTATGGTGATTCGTCTGGAACTGTTCCAACCCGGTTTGCAATTTGTGCATCCCGAGTTCTTCAACCAAATGACCACCATGCACGCACTGGTGATGATCTTTGGTGCGGTGATGCCGGCCTTTGTTGGTCTGGCTAACTGGATGATCCCGTTGATGATTGGTGCGCCCGATATGGCGTTACCACGCATGAACAACTGGAGCTTCTGGATTCTGCCGTTTGCTTTCGCCATGCTGTTGTCCACTTTATTTATGGATGGCGGTGGCCCCGCTGGCGGTTGGACCCTGTACCCGCCGTTGAGCCTGCAGTCTGGTAATAGCTTTGCGTTTGTTATTTTCGCCATCCACTTGATGGGTATTTCATCCATCATGGGTGCGATTAACGTAATCGCCACCATTTTAAACATGCGCGCCCCCGGCATGACCCTGCTGCGTATGCCGCTGTTCGTTTGGACCTGGTTGATTACCGCCTTCTTGTTGATTGCCGTAATGCCCGTACTGGCCGGTGCGGTAACCATGCTGTTAACCGATCGTTTCTTCGACACCAGCTTCTTTAACGCGGCCGGTGGTGGTGATCCCGTCATGTTCCAGCATATTTTCTGGTTCTTCGGTCACCCCGAGGTTTACATCATGATTCTGCCGGCCTTCGGTATTGTTTCCGAAATCATTCCGGCCTTCGCGCGTAAGCCTTTGTTTGGTTACGCCTCCATGGTGTACGCCTCTGCCAGCATCGCGTTTTTGTCGTTCATCGTATGGGCTCACCACATGTTTACTGTGGGTATGCCTTTAGGTGGTGAGTTGTTCTTCATGTACGCCACCATGGTGATTGCGGTTCCCACCGGTGTGAAAGTCTTTAACTGGGTTTCTACCATGTGGCGCGGCGCGATGACTTTCGAAACGCCCATGTTGTTTGCTTTAGGTTTTGTGGTGTTGTTCACCATCGGTGGTTTCTCCGGTTTGATGCTGGCCATCGTTCCGGCTGACTTCCAATACCACGATACCTACTTTGTTGTAGCCCACTTCCACTATGTATTGGTTACCGGTGCGGTCTTCGCCATTATGGCGGGTGCCTACTACTGGCTGCCCAAGTGGACCGGCCATATGTACAACGAAAAGCTGGGTAAATTCCACTTCTGGTGGTCCGCCATTTGGGTCAACGTGCTGTTCTTCCCGCAGCATTATCTGGGCTTGGCCGGCATGCCGCGCCGCATCCCCGATTACTCAGTACAGTTTGCTGACTTCAACATGATCAGCTCCATCGGTGGTTTCGCCTTTGGTGTGGGTCAGCTGTTGTTTGTTTACATCGTGATCAAAACCATTCGTGGTGGCGAAAAAGCCGAGGCCCGTTCTTGGGAAGGCGCGAAAGGTCTGGAATGGACGGTGCCTTCACCGGCTCCGCACCATACCTTCGATACACCGCCTGAACTGGACGATAGCCAACTGGCCCACGGCGGCGGCCACTAATGGCCTCTGAAGCCAAAAAAGAAGGCACCGCGCGTTCGCGCGCGGTGCGCACCGCTTGGATCACCGCAGTGGTTGCGGTGCTGGTTTACATCGCTTTTGTGGCCGCGGCAGTTAGCCAAGCCAGTTAATGCGTTTTAAACCATTCCAAGTGCACACACGTAACGTTCACGTTTAACCAGGAATACAACACGCCCTATGAGCACTCCCGCATCCGATCCAAACCCGTCAGATCGCGCCGATACCCAACAGGCAGCTAACCGTCGTTTAATCCGACGTTTACTGGTGGTTACGGTGTTGATGTTTGGCTTCGGCTTTGCGCTGTGGCCCTTATACAACGTGTTCTGTGCCATCACCGGTTTAGGTGGTCGTACCGGGCAGGTCACCAACGAAGAAGCCAATGCGCAAGCCTTGGTGGGTGACGAACGCTGGGTAACGGTTACTTTTGATGCCAATGTGGATGTCAAATTACCCTGGCGCTTTCAACCGTATGAAAAAACCATGCAGGTGAAAGTGGGCGAACTCACCGAAACCCATTACTTGGCAGTGAACACCACCGACCAAAGTATTGTGGGCCAAGCGGTGCCGAGTGTTGCGCCCGGTGAAGCTTCTTTGTACTTCAACAAGACCGAGTGTTTTTGTTTTAGTGAGCAAGTGTTAGAAGCCCAACAAAGCCGCGATATGCCCGTGCGCTTTATCGTTGATCCTGAGCTTCCGCACGATATCAACACGCTCACTTTGTCTTACACCTTTTATTTGCAAGGCGACGCGACGGCTGAATTACATCAGCACGATCACGAACATCATCCGCACCAAAACCAGGATGATGCCAGCGCCTCGCATACTGGACCTTAAGAGGAAGATCATTCCATGAGTCACGCAAACGGCAGCTATTACGTACCCCATGGTACTCGCTGGCCCATCATCGGATCCGTGGGCCTATTCACCCTGGTTGTGGGTGCCGCTAACTGGATGAATGGTTCCAGCTCTGGTCAATGGGTCACCATGGCCGGTGCCGCCATCGTCTTATTCATGATGTTTGGCTGGTTTGGTGAAGTGATTCGCGAAAGCGAAAGTGGCATGTACAGCAAGCAGGTGGACACCTCATTCCGCATGGGTATGATTTGGTTCATCTTCTCTGAAGTCATGTTCTTTGCCGCCTTCTTTGGCGCTTTATATTACGCCCGTAGTTTCATCGTGCCCTGGTTGGGTGGTGAAGGCACAGGCGCTATGACTAACGAACTTTTGTGGCAAGGTTACGAGCCCGTTTGGCCCACCAATGGCCCGGCGAACCTGGGTGGTGACTTCAAAACCATTCCCGCTTTTGAATTGCCGCTGTTCAACACCTTACTGCTGTTAACCTCGGGCTTTACCGTGACCATGGCACACTGGGCATTGAAGAAAATGCAACGTCGTGCTTTGGTTGCCTGGTTAGCGGCCACCGTTATTTTGGGCTTTGTGTTCGTGTACTTCCAAATGGAAGAATACGCCCACGCTTACCATGAACTGGGCTTGACCTTAGGCTCTGGTATTTACGGCTCAACCTTCTTTATGCTGACCGGTTTCCACGGCTTACATGTCACCTTGGGTGCCATCATGCTGTTGATCATTATGATCCGCTGCGCGAAAGGCCATTTTACCCCGCAAGAGCACTTCGGTTTTGAGGCTGTTGCGTGGTACTGGCACTTCGTAGATGTGGTATGGTTAGGATTGTTCTTGTTCGTTTACGTGTTGTAGGTCCAAACGGCCTGCTAACGGCCCACGTATTCGAAACTGCAAAGCCCGCCCTTGGCGGGTTTTGTTCTTTCTGAGGCTTCGTTTTTCTGCCGCATTGCCTTGTTTAAAAAGGCAGAACCAGAGCTACTGTGCAGCTTCAGTATTAGCTTTGCTTGCTTGTGCTGTGGGCGCTAAAGGCACTGCTGAAAACTCATCAATTGCCTTGAACCAATTGCGGCGCATCACCGCCAACACCTGCCCGCCTAACTCCGCTTTAGCCAATGTGGCATCACCAAAATTACCCGCCGCCGAAAAATGTGGATGCCCTTCTTGGCGTGAAAATCCTCCCGGCTGATAACCCACACTAGAACGCCGATTAGCTTCGCGGTAATCCACCGTCGCTTTATCCATTTGCACCGCTTGTTGCTGTAAATAAAGCTGGATAGCGGTTTCGATTTCGTCGGCATGGCCGCCTTTCAACTGGCTCTGTAAACCGGTGGCGTCTTCGGTTTCTAAATGATCCCAAGATACCACCAATGTGGGTACTCCATACTGTGCGCGAATTTCACGCGCCACAATCGAAATTGGCAAGCCAGTGGCATTTTGAATGCCCGTATTTAAAAAGATAATGCGCTTAGCACCGTGGCGCACTAAGGATTCAGCCACTTGCTGTAAATAGTTTTGAAAGACCGTGGGATCGGCCACTTCAGTACCCGGATATTCACGAAAGGCCGGGAACCAACCATGTAACACCGGCGGTGCGATCAACACATCGCGCTCGTGCACGGCGGCATCGGTAAGAAACCGCATCATCACCGCATCGGAATTCATGGGTAGATGATGTCCATGTTCCTTAGCACCGGCGGCAAAAGGTAACACCACCACCGGGGTACTGGCTAATTCACGCTCGGCCTCGGGCCAAGTCAGCGCCCCGAGATAATGACCCGCATCGGCTGCTTGGGCGAAGCTGGCAGCAACCGTTAGCCAAGCGGCAACCGCTAAACGATACCAAGGCGTTTGGCCTCGATCCCGAAGGGTTAAACCCTTCTTTACGCTCTTAGGCATGAATCTTCCTTTGTTTAGTCATCCCTGAAAATGCGATTCCTTGTGAATACGATCCGTCAACAGCGCCATTGCTTTCATTCCCGTGGGCAACGGAGTCTGCGTATCCAAAGTCTGTAATTTTTAAAGCCGGTGATTTTAAAGCCAGTGAATAGGCAGCCTTGGATCAACGTGAACTCAAACTACGTTGAACGGCCTCGCGCCAGCCATTGAGTAAGGCCGCGCGCCGGCCCGCACGCATATTGGGTTCAAAGCAACGTTCCGGCTGCCAGTGATCGGCAATCTCGTCTAAGTCACGATAACAACCGCTACCAATACCAGCCAGGTAGGCCGCACCCAAGGCAGTGGTTTCGGTACACACCGGCCGTTCGACCTTAACGTTCAAAATATCGGCGAGACATTGTGCCATCCAGTCATTCACCGCCATGCCCCCATCAATACGTAAGCTGGGCAGCTGTACTTGGGTATCGGCTGCAATGGCCGAGACTAAATCGTGAGTTTGATACGCCATAGATTCCAACAAGGCTCGCACCACATGCTCGCGCGTTGTGCCTAAACTCAAGCCGCAAATCAAACCCCGTGCATCGGCATCCCAATACGGCGCACCTAAACCAGTAAAGGCAGGCACGATATACACCCCTTGGTTGTCTTCCACACTGGCCGCCATGGCCGCACTTTGTTTGGAATCATCAAGAATCTGCAAGCCATCACGCAGCCAGTTCATCGCCGCACCGGCGCAATAAATGCTGCCCTCGGCGGCATAATGGCGCACATCGCCCACCTGATAGGCCACGGTGGTGATGAGATCATGTTTAGAAAGCTGGAATTTTGTGCCTAAGTTCTGTAACAAAAAACAGCCGGTACCGTAGGTGCTTTTCATCATACCGCTACGCACACAGGCTTGGCCGATGGCCGCGGCTTGTTGATCGCCCGCCGCGCCACGAATGGGCACTTCTGCACCTAGCCATTGCTGCTGGCATGTTCCAAAAAACGATAGGTTCCGTGTGACTCCGGCTTGTAATCAAGCTCGTATCGCTCCTGCAGGTTTTCCGCCACGCCAAGTAAAAGGTCATTTCCCATACTGCTGGCAACTATCGGGGTAATCAGCCGCGAGCTATTGCCATCCCGAAGTTCACATAACAGTATTCCGTGTTGCGCATAGATGTTTCTG
>JAKSCJ010000295.1 GCA_022360675.1 Lysobacterales bacterium | reverse complement strand
TCTTAGCACATTGTCCGTGCAGATTGATGGTAACGATATTTACGAGCTGCAAAGTGAAATCACCATTGAACGCGTCAATGGCGACACACTCGTACAAATGACGACCATGTCGAGCGATACCCTATGTAATTTTGTCGACGAAATCTTCGCCGACGGCTTTGAAGCACCCGTTGCTCAGAGCCCTTTTACCAGTAGTTAAGTCGCTCAATATCTTTCCCCGTCGCAAGCAATGATGCGGCGGGGTTTCCCCGCTTACATTCTTTCTCGCTGCACAATCAAATACACGCCGAACACACCTCCCTTCTCTCAAAATTTCAAAAAACTCCACTCAAAAGTAACGCTATTACTGTTAGTGCAGGCGCAGTTCGTAGTGCCTTAGCTGCTGGCGGTTCGGCAGGCACATCGTTAATAGCGCGGCTGAGCTCTGTAGCGCTTATTGTTAACGCGGTTTCATTTGGATCGATAACCAGATCAATTAGCTCAAGCCGCGTGAGTATCAAGCCGTGGTCAGCTTTCCAATCCCAAGATGGCACCGCCCTAACACATCGAAGCTCGACACGTAAGGTGACAATTTTTGTCAAAGCCTGTCAGAAAAATACCTACATGAAGCCGACTCAATTCCTATTTACAGTTGTTTTCAGATAAAAAACATAAACTTACATAAATATCGAGAAATTGGCACGATTCTTTCATATATCTATATGCACACCGAAAGTGACTTCGGATGCACGACCCAATGCTGTTATTGAGGAAAAAAGGCTATGGACATGACTTCCAGCAGAGATACCGGTAACGCCATGAGCGAAGCGATTAAAGTGTTAGGCGCAGTAGCTTTATTAAGTGCATACGCCATGTTATCTCACTGGATTCATACCGATCGTATTGCGGCCGATGCCGAAGAGTTATCGCCTGAATACAACTACACCTTAATAAGCATGCAACATAATAATAACGTCCAACAGAAAATTTGAGCCTTTGCCGGCTTAAGTGTAAGTCAAGTTATTGACTTCACTGACATAAATACTAAAAGCAAGCGACTAACAAACGAAAACAACAGTTTACAAAGCTTCAGAACATAGGGTCTGGCGAGGATAGTAGAATAGCCAAGTCTGGAAAATGTGAAACATTTTCACACGCTACAGACGAGGCTCAGACCCACTGACAATTTTTGTCACTTTATTCGGCAAAATGACTCATCTGGGCGTTCACAAAAACTTAACAAGCTTTCTCAAACTACTGAATTAAAAAAACAAAATTTAGTACTAGCCAAGTGGCACAAAACGTGCATATACTGGTCTGGAGTCCAGGAGGACTCTCAGAAATTTGAGAAGATTGATCAATCATGTGGAGGTATTCCATGAAAAACGTTCGTAACCAGCAGGGCTTCACGCTTATCGAATTGATGATCGTGATCGCCATTATTGCTATCTTATTGGCAATCGCTATCCCCGCTTATCAAGATTACACCGTACGCACCAAAGTAGGTGAAGGTGTGAACTTGTCAGCTGCTGCTAAAGCTGCAGTAACTGAAACTTTCCAATCTACCGGCGCGTATCCTGCAGATAACAAAGCAGCTGGTCTGGCCGACGCTGCTGACATCAAAGGTAAATACGTAACTAGCGTTACCGTTGGTGTTGCTGGTACTGAAGGCACCGTAACTGTTGCTTTCGGTAACGCTTCACCTAACGAAATTACCGGTAAAGCGTTGGAGTACACTTCTACTACCAACAAAGGCAGCATCGACTGGGAATGCAACGGCGGTGGTACCACCGTTGAAGCACGCTACCTGCCTGCTGAGTGCCGCTAAAAGCGATCGAAAAGCCCCGGCCTTATGCTGGGGCTTTTCAATAGTCTATATAGGCGTAACTTGGCGAGGAACTTAATCTAGTAATATAAAGCGAGGTTAAGCCATGGATGCAAAGCAAGGTACAAGCCTTAGACAAAAAAAAGGCAAAGTAGAAGGATTTACACTTATTGAATTAATGATCGTGCTAGCGATCTTATCGGTTATCGTTGGTATTGCTATACCCGCATATCAAGACTTTACCGTTCGCGCGAAAGTCGCTGAAGGCATGAACATTGCCACCTCAGCTAAAAACGCGGTCGTAGAAACACTGCATAGCTTAGGCAACATTCCAAACCAAAACTCCACAGGGTTTGAGTTTAACGGTAGCCGGTATGTTCAAAGCGTAACGATTGCGGCGAACACGGGCATTATCCAAATCACAACTAGAGATACGGGTGCCCCGATTAGCCCGATACTGATATTAACTCCGGATTTAACAAATACGAGAGGCTCGCTACGTTGGCGTTGTTCTCTTACCGCTGGCGAAACACGCCACGTTCCCTCGGAGTGCCGCGGTCCTTAAGGTCACGCTTGCAACACAGTTTCTCTCTGGCTCTCTGTCCGGAGCCAGCCCTCGACTGCCCCCGGCTTATCTCCGGGGGCTTTTCTTTTGTAGCACGCTTTCTTTTTGCCAGCGGGCAGTCCACCTGCCTCGATACGGCCGATAATTATCAACTTGCTACAAGGGTTTCACTTTTTTGGCGATTAAAGACAAAATAGAAACCTCTAAAGGCAGTATCTTCGCCCAAAAAGCATTTACAATAGGCGGGGTTACAATAAAAATTAATAAAAGCAATAAAAATCAAACAAATAGTTAGCTTTATTAAAAACTACAGGGCAACTCCAAGAACGGAAGTACAGGCCACACTGAACGGCAGCGAGCTTGGCAAGCCAAGCATTCGTCAGTGAAACCAGCTAGTTTCTAGCTTTAGGTAATGTCCGATACTTTTCAGTAACTTCCATCGATAATAAAAGCCTTGTACAGTTACACTAGCAGCATTCTAACCGCGACCAAAAATCGTGTTAGCGGGAGCATTTTTTTATGTATTCAGAAAGCCCAGTCATGGCACGCTTGACAGGCCTCGCCCGACGCTTAGTCGATGAGGGCCTATTGACACAGGAAGTCGCCTTACAAGCTGCCGAAGAGGCCAGCGAGAAAAAACGCTCGCTAGTAAGCCATCTTTCGGCAAGCAACAAGGTACCAGCAGGAGAGCTGGCGCGCTTAACCGCGGCTGAGTTCGGATTTCCGCTAATTGATCTCGCAGCCTTTGATTTACGCGACGCCCCCACAAAAAGCGTTAAAGAAGAGCTGATCAGAAAACACCATGCATTGCCCGTATTTCAGCGGGGCAATATTTTGTACTTGGCCATGGCTGATCCCACCAACCATTCCTCGTTGGATGAGATCGCCTTTAATGCCAATTTACACATCGAGCCTTTAGTCGCGCCCACCGATCAAATCGAACCCGCCATTGAGCGTGCGCTCGAAGACAACGCCGATGCCATGTCAGATTTGGCCGGTGAAGAAGGCTTAGACGAGCTTGGCTTCGAAAATAACGAAGAAGACGACAAACAAGAAGAAGTCGCCAACGAGGCCGACGAAAAACCCGTGGTTCGCTTCGTTAATAAAGTGCTTGTTGACGCCATTCGTCGTGGCGCTTCCGATATTCACTTCGAGCCCTACGAGTACGAGTACCGCATCCGCTTTCGGATGGACGGCGTACTGAAAAGTGTTTTGAAGCCGCCGTCAAAAATGGCTCCACGTTTATCTGCCCGTCTCAAAGTCATGTCGGGCATGGATATCGCTGAACGACGCGTCCCCCAGGATGGTCGTATCAAGCTGAATCTATCCAAAACTAAAGCCATCGACTTTCGTGTTAATACCTGCCCCACCTTATTTGGGGAAAAAATCGTATTACGTGTGCTCGATGCGTCGGCAGCCAAAATTGGTGTCGATATGCTTGGCTTCGAGGCTGAACAAAAGCAACTGTTTGTCGACGCCATCGCCAAGCCTTATGGCATGATCTTGGTAACCGGCCCCACAGGTAGTGGTAAGACGGTAACCCTATATACCGCGCTCAACATGCTTAATGATGAAGGGCGTAATATTTCCACCGCCGAAGATCCGGTGGAGATTCGTGTACCTGGCATTAATCAGGTACAGCAAAATACTAAGCAGGGTTTAACCTTTGCACTGGCACTGCGCGCCTTCTTGCGTCAGGATCCCGATATCATCATGGTGGGTGAGATTCGTGACTTAGAAACGGCAGAGATCGCCATTAAAGCAGCGCAAACCGGTCACTTAGTGTTATCCACCCTGCATACCAACGACGCCCCGCAAAGTATCACCCGTATGGTGAATATGGGCGTGCCTTCGTACAACATTACTTCCTCAGTCCATCTTGTGATCGCCCAGCGTCTGGCCCGCAGACTGCACGAATGCAAAATGCCTGATGATATTCCCCACGATGCGCTTAAAGGCTTTGGCTTTACCGACGAAGAACTTAGCGATGAGGAATTCACCATCTTTAAACCCGGCGGCTGCTCAAGCTGTAACGAAGGTTATAAAGGTCGTGTGGGTATTTATCAGGTAATGCCACTCAGCGAGGATATGGAGCGCATTGTGCTTGCTGGCGGAACCTCTTTGGACTTGGCCGACCAATCCCTCAAAGAAGGGATCAACGACCTGCGACGTTCAGCATTGAACAAAGTAAAAGCAGGCATTACCAGCATCGTCGAAATCAACCGAGTGACCAAGGACTGAGTAAATGGCGACAACCACCGAAAATATTACCTGGGTTTGGGAAGGCACCGACAAACGCGGTGTCAAGCTCAAGGGCGAAAAATCCGCACGCAGCCAAAGTATGGTTCGCGCCGACTTATTACGACAAGGCATTCAGCCCAAAGTCGTCAAGCGCAAACCCAAAGCGTTGTTTGGTGGTAGTGGTAAGTCCATTAAGGCCAAAGATATTGCAGTTTTCAGCCGCCAAATTGCGACCATGCTACACGCCGGTGTTCCGCTGATGCAGGCGCTGGGGATTATCTCTGGTGCTTCGGAAAACCCGCGCATGACCAAACTCATCACAGCCATTAAAACCGAAGTTGAAAGCGGTTCCACACTTAACGAAGCATTGGCTAAGCACCCAACTCATTTCGACGAGCTTTACATCAACCTGGTGGCTGCCGGTGAAACGGCCGGTGTACTCGATTCCGTACTCGATACCATTGCGACTTACAAAGAGCGCATTGAGGGTATTAAGGGTA
The DNA here is from genome assembly GCA_022360675.1 of Lysobacterales bacterium. GTDB lineage: Bacteria > Pseudomonadota > Gammaproteobacteria > Xanthomonadales > Wenzhouxiangellaceae > JAKSCJ01. The sequence goes on along the minus strand of JAKSCJ010000295.1, from coordinate 678 downwards.
AGGTGAAAAAAGCCATGTACTACCCCATCGCCGTACTGGCGGTGGCCGTGGGTGTATCGGCAATCTTGTTAATTAAGGTTATTCCGCAGTTCGAATCGGTCTTTGCCAACTTTGGTGCCGAATTGCCGTTTTTCACCAAGATCATTGTGGAAATGTCGCGCTCTATGCAGTCAAAGGGCTATATTTACTTTATCGTCCTGATCGCTGCCATTGTCGGTTTACTACAAGCGAAAAAACGCTCTAAAGCTTTTGCTCATTTCCTCGATCGAATGATGTTGAAGCTACCCATCATCGGCGAAGTATTGCGCAAAGCGGCGCTTGCGCGCTTTGCACGAACCTTATCGATCACCTTCAACGCAGGTGTTCCACTGGTAGAAGCCTTAGATACCGTAGCCGGTGCCACGGGTAATATTGTATTTGAAGAGGCTGTTATGCAAATGAAAGAACAAGTTGCCGGTGGTCACCAGCTACAACTTGCCATGCAGCAAGCCAGTGTATTCCCTGCCATGATTGTACAAATGACCGCGATTGGTGAAGAAGCGGGTTCACTAGATTCTATGCTATTGAAATCTGCTGAGTTTTACGAAGAAGAAGTAAACAATACCGTAGATGCACTCAGTAGTTTACTTGAGCCCATCGTGATCGTGATTATCGGCGGTATGGTTGGTGGCATGGTTG
>JAKSCJ010000078.1 GCA_022360675.1 Lysobacterales bacterium | reverse complement strand
TAGGCAATGCTCAGCCAGGACGGCTGAGCAAGCATTCATAGGCTAAGAACCTTTGAATGCGGGTGCCGTGAACCCAAAGCCAACACAAGGCTCAATTCAAACATTGAAGGCGTTTTTGGAATACTTTTCCTGCTGCCAGGAAAAGTATCTCGCCGCCGCGCAGTGGCATAGCAATAAACGTCAGCGCATAGGCGGCGAAACAAAATCACCAAACCTAGCTATATTGAATACAAGTCAGTAAAAACGCTTAAGGCGTCTCCACCCCAAACCGCAATGTCTGCATCCAAACATGATCACCAATACGCTGAATCACATACAAGCGGTCGTACATGGTTTCTTCTAAATCACTTAAGCCGTTAACACCTAAAGCCGCGGCAATGTCATCTAGAGTATTGGAATGCCCTACCACTAAAATACGCTCGCCTGAATGATGACCTGTGATGCCTTGTGCCAGATGTTTTGCATCGCCTGCGTCGTATTGTTCAACTTTGCTGTTTTGTTGTTCAGCGACAACTGCGGCGGTTTGTTGGGTGCGCTTGTATTGGGTGACGAAAACAGTGTCGATCGATTCGTTTTGCAGTACTCGGGCCAGTTCTTTGGCACGCGCGATGCCTTCTACAGACAAATCGGGATCTCGACCTGTTTGTTTTTCCGCATGGCGAACGAGATAAATCACACTGGGCTCATGGCTATGGCCATGTTTGTGTTCATTTTCAGCCATTGCCGTTGGCGCACTCAACACGGCAACACTGAGCAACCCAAAGAGCACTGCGTGTATTAAGAGTTTTCCAATGGTCATTGGCTTATTGACGTCGTTCTTCATCGTTCGCCCTTTTTAATCTCGTTTGTGTGTTGTTGATCGAGGCAGTGTTTAGCGTGCCCGTGCTTTGCGTCGAATATAGATGATTTTGCTCACTTCGGCTACCACTTCATTATCGGCATTTAACACGCTGACGATATGCTCTGCTAAATACTTTTCGCCGTTAGCCGTGGCTGTTGTGGCTGCTTGTAAGTGTTGATCGGTTAACTCAAAGCGTGCAGTTACACGACCACGGCCCGGTGACACAAAGCGAATGGAAGCTTCTTGATCCCACACGAGATAATCGCGCCCTAAATTTTGCATGTACATCAGCATGTAGAAAGGATCGGTCATCGAAAACAAACTACCGCCGAAATGAGTACCTACGTAGTTACGGTTGTACCAGCGCGCACTCAAGCTCACTAAGGCATGACGGTAATCGTCACTTAGTTGCTCTAGCTTAATTCCTGAGCCTAAAAAAGGTGGCCAGAAATTCATAAAGAAGCGAAGTTTTCCTGCTTTCATTACCTTCAACCCATTACCAATTTGAGACGCCCTTCATTCAGGCATAAAAAAAGCACGGCAGTTATGCAACTGTCCGTGCTTTTTTCTCGTTAAACGCGTGAGTCACCCCACGGTTTACGATTAGCGTTTGGTCGCCAGCTTCTCTTGAATACGAGCAGCTTTACCCTCGCGGCCGCGCAGGTAGTACAGTTTAGCGCGACGAAC
>JAKSCJ010000204.1 GCA_022360675.1 Lysobacterales bacterium | reverse complement strand
TCAAGGTATTTCATGAAAGATTTACACTCCAAACAAAAACACAAAAAACTATATATACTATGTAGTTAGAGAGAATAGCCGCTAATATGAGCAAGACAAAACAAGCCCAGCACACGCCCATGATGCAGCAGTACCTGCGCATCAAAGCCGATTATCCCGATAGCCTCTTGTTTTTCCGCATGGGCGATTTTTACGAGCTGTTCAATGAAGACGCCGAGCGCGCCGCGCGGTTGCTGGATATCACGCTAACCACCCGTGGCCAATCCGGCGGCAAGCCGGTGCCCATGGCTGGGGTGCCGCACCACAGCGCCGAAGGTTATTTGGCGCGCTTGCTGAGGCTAGGTGAATCGGCAGCGATTTGTGAGCAGGTGGGCGATCCGAATAACAGCAAGGGGCCTGTGGAACGGAAAGTCGTTCGCGTAATGACACCAGGCACCATTACCGATGAAGCCCTACTGGAAGATCAGGCAGAAAATCTGGTGGCCGCCATTACCCGCCATCAAGATCAATGGGCGGTGGCTTGGCTAGAGCTGGCCAGCGGACGCTTTTCGGTACGCCAGCTGCCCGAGCTATCCGCACTCATGGGGGAGTTGGATCGCCTACAACCGGCAGAGTTGATCTACGACGAAGCCGACGAGGTGGAAGCACGCCTTCAGCAAATGTTGAACCCCATCAAGGCGGTGAAACGTCGCCCCACCTGGCATTTCGATGCGGTAAGCTGCGAGCGTATTTTGTTGGATCAATTCCAACTGCACGATTTAGACGCCTTTGGTCTGCGCGACGAAGCCGCGGCCATTGCAGCATCCGGCGCTTTGCTGCAATACGTGCAAGAAACCCAACAAGGTGCCCTGCCCCATATCACCGGTATTCGCTTAGAACAGGAAGAGGAATTTTTGATTTTAGATGGCGTGACACGCCGTCATTTAGAAATCAATCATCATCCCCAAGGGCGTAACGAACATACGCTATGTGGCCTGATGGACCGCACCCGCACCGCCATGGGTAGCCGCTTGCTACGCCGCTGGTTAAATCATCCGCTGCGCAATCGCCAACAATTACACATTCGTCAAGGCATCGTGGCCGCCTTATTGGCCGACGACAGCTACGAAACCCTGCGCGATATTCTGCATCGCACCGCCGATTTAGAGCGTATTCTCACCCGCGTCATGCTGAGCAGCGCACGACCACGCGATCTCAGTGCTTTGCGCGATGGCTTGGCTAAAATTCCCCAATTACAACAATGGTTGGCTCAAAGCAGCCACGCTGCTCTGCAAACCCTGGCCCAAGATCTACCCGATACCCCCGACGAGCGCGACTTATTGCAGCGCGCCCTGGAAGAAACACCCGCCGTATTAGTACGCGACGGTGGCGTGATTGCCACGGGTTACGACGATGAACTGGATCATCTGCGCAAGCTCAGCCAGGATGCAGGCAGCTTCTTAGACGAACTGGAACAACGCGAGCGCGAGCGCACCGGCATCAACACGCTGAAGGTGGGCTACAACCGGGTGCACGGTTATTACATCGAAATCAGCAAAGCCCAAAGCGAGAAAGCCCCCACCGACTACACACGCCGCCAAACCTTAAAGGGTGCCGAGCGTTATATCACCGAAGAACTCAAGCAATTCGAAGATCAAATCCTCAGCAGTCGCGAACGTGCCTTGGCGCGAGAAAAACAACTCTACGACGAACTCATCACGCGTCTCGCTTTGCGCTACGGCACCTTAAAACAGGCCGTGGATACCATCGCCCGCTTAGATGGCTTAGGCACCTTTGCCGAGCGTGCAGTGCAGCTGAAACTGGGGCCACCCCAACTGGTTGATGAACCCGGCATTCATATTCGCAACGGCCGCCATCCGGTTATTGAACAGGCCCAAGACAAGCCCTTCACGCCCAACGATTGCATCCTCAAGCCCGATCGCCGCATGTTAGTGATTACCGGACCCAATATGGGTGGTAAATCCACCTTCATGCGCCAAACCGCGTTGATCACCTTATTAGCGCACACCGGCAGCTACGTGCCCGCCGAAGAAGCAGTCATCGGTCCTACCGAGCGAATCTTTACTCGTATCGGCGCGGGCGATGATCTGACCCGTGGTCAATCCACCTTCATGGTGGAAATGACCGAGACGGCCAATATTCTGCATAACGCCGACGAACGCAGCTTAGTGTTGATGGACGAAATCGGCCGTGGTACCAGCACTTACGACGGTTTGTCCTTGGCCTGGGCCACGGCAGTGGAATTGGCTAGCAAGCTGCGCGCCATGACTTTATTCGCCACCCATTATTTCGAACTCACCCAATTGGCAGGCGATTACGAAGGTATCGCCAATGTGCACTTGGCGGCGGTGGAACATGGCGACCAAATCGTGTTTTTACACAGCGTACGCCAAGGGCCTGCGAATCAAAGTTATGGCTTACAAGTGGCGTCTTTGGCGGGTGTGCCCGGTGGTGTGATTCGTCGGGCGCGACAACGTTTACGCATGTTGGAACAACAAAGCACCCATGATCCACGCCAAGGCAGTTTATTTGAAGCACCCAGCGAACCCGAGCCATTGCCAGAAGTGGCGGAAGCACCACCGCATCCAGCACTGGTAGCATTAGAGCAACTCGATCCCGATAGCCTCAGCCCACGCCAGGCCATGGACGCTTTATACGAGCTGAAACAACAACTGGAAAAAGGGACGTAATAAACGCACGCCCTAAGTACAAAATGCCACGGCAAATATCAATAGCGAGCCGCTACCGCCTGCGTTTTATCTCGCACAAGTCCGGTATTCATCGCTTAATGGCACGCTCCGAACAGCATAGCCAGTGGTCGAGCGTAGACTGAAGCACGCCCATCACAAGTAAGACCATGGCAGCTTTAAACCAAAAGCCGGGTAAGCACTTACCCGGCGCTTCCAAGATTCAAAACCCAACGCAACAGCAAACCCTTTCCGAGCCCCACAGCGTTCACACCACAGCACACTCTCGACACTGGATGCTGTGGGCATTCATCGTTATTTCCTTGATTCTCAGCAGCAATAGCTGGGCCGGTGGCCGCCAGCGTGCAGAGTTGATCTTGCCCGAAGCCAATCGCCCCATTTACGAAGCCTGGGGATTCGCCCCCGCCATTAAAACCGGCGACTTCATCCATGTCTCCGGCGTGATCGTCGTGCCTGAAGGCGAAGGCGACCGCGCGGCTCAATATCGTACCGGCTTTACTAATGCCCTAAACCGCATCGACATCATCTTAAAAGAAGCCGAATCCAGCCTGGACGATGTCATCAAAATCAACAGCTACCACACCGATGTAGACTTTCAACTACCCATCGCCGGGCCATTACGTAAAGAACTGATGAAACCACCCCACCCCGCCTGGACTGCCGTGGGTACCACCGGCTTGGCGATTAAAGAAGGCGTGACCGAGATTGAAGTGGTGGCGTATGTTGGGGAGTGATTGCTTCTGAACATCTGTACACTTGCTTAAGCGTAACCGATAAACACTGCTCATAGTTTCCGATTAAAACCGGTGGAAAAAACAGCATTTTTTTTACCTTAGCGAGCACGATACAGTGTAGGGCGATACGTGGGATCGCTATGGTTTCATCGTTTCCAAGTTTGAAGCTCTACACAAGCTTAAGCATCACGATTATTGTTTCGCCGCTAACACGTTTGTTTTCTTATCTCACGCCTTTGCCAGGCGGCGATGCCCTTTTACCCAGGGCGGCAAAAGGGCACAAAACGCCCTGTTGTTTTATCAGCAAGCGATTGATGAGCTTCAAGCTCACGGCACACGTATTCAAAGGCTCTAAGCCTATGAATACTTGCTCAGCCGTCCTGGCTGAGCATTGCCTACGGTTTTGATTG
>JAKSCJ010000075.1 GCA_022360675.1 Lysobacterales bacterium | reverse complement strand
GATTCTTCAATGCCTTCGATGAGCACTTGGCTGTTGACCGATTGGGCCAGCGTGTTGAGTAATTCAGGAATACTCTGCTGCCGTGCCAGTAAGATATCGCTAATAATGGCACGGCGGTTTTCCAACTCAATGAGTATTTCCTGGCGCTCCAGCAAGCGTGCCTGTTGCGTATTGGCCTCGGCATTGAGCTTGCGTAGTTGTTCGTTGAGCTGCACGCCATCGCGGTATTCCTGATCTAAGCGATCGAGCTGTTCCAAACCACGGAAATAATTTAATTGCTGTTGGCTTTGGTGCACCACAATCGCCGTTAATATCGCAGCGGCGATGGCTAGTTTTTGATAACTGCCTTGCTTCCACAATGGCGGTTTCGGATCGGCTGCCGCCAGTTTGGGTAAGGATTTCGAGTGCCCTTGTTGATACAAAAAGGCGCGTGCGGCGGCGATGGTTTGTTCTAAGCTGGCTTCGCTTTTGGTTTCGACCTGTTCATCATGGTGTTCGTCATGACTGGCTGCATCATTAATGACATATTGTTGGCCGGGATAAGCATTCAGGCGTTGCTGCAATTGCTCGGCGGCAGCCTCAGAAAGCACATCGCATTGTGCCCATTCCACCAAGCCTTGCTCGCTGAAGTTCAGCAAACGGCACACACAGGGCGAACAATCCAACACCATGTGCTTACCTTCATGGGCGAAAGCCGATAAACCACTGTGGGGGAGTAACGCTGTGAGTTGTAGTTTGGCTTTAGCACACCATTGTTGCCAGCGTTGGCGGGCTTCGCGACCAATGCTGAAACATAACCAGTGATTGCTGGGTGTTTCGGCCTCGGTGCTGGCTAAGCCTTGCCAGGCAAAGATGTTGTCTTGCTCTAACGATAAAAACTCAGATTGCAGTTGAATTAATGATTGAATCTGAACTTCGTCATGATTCACCGCGTGGCGCACCCGGTCCATCATGGCCGCAGCGCTATTGGCATAAGGGTTATCGCTATTGCCGGCTTGCCGCTGGGCGCGTGTCATTAGGCCACGGCTTTCGAGAATCGCGTCTAAAGTCCAGAGGCGATCTTTCTCGGCAATTAAGGCTTCCATCTCCCAGCGAATCAACTCTTGCATTTGCGCGGGCGGACGAGGTTTATCGGTGCTGACCGGTAACTCCACCACCGCCATCATGGCTTCTTCTGTAACGACACAGACTTGCTGCGGTAAGGCTTTGCCGTGTTGCTTGTGTAGCTGCTCGATTAAACCTAAAAAACTTTCTTCGCTAACGTTGTCGCTGTGAAGAAAGGCTTGGCTGTTGGTCTTGGCTTTATCCACCACACCCACACGAAGACCACTGGGATGTGCCAACACCACAATATGGCTGGACTTACCGGTAAGCGTGCGTAATGAACTGAGCAGGGACATTAAAAGACGCTCCAGTGTAATAGTGGAAGAGGGCCTTGCCGACCAATCGGAATAAGCTGCGCTCCTACTGGGCTGGCCGCTAAATATTCGTCATTGTCGAATGTACCGTTATTGTCGGCATCCCACACAACGGCGTAGCTAAGGGAAGCACTTTGCGCGGTAAAGCCATTGGGCAGATCGACTAAGAGCCGTTCGTTGGTGCCTTCGTAATTGATGTTAACGGTTTCCGCGCCAGGTAGTAAATCGGAATTTACTTGGCCATTTTCACGTTGAAAAAACACGAGCTTGGCACCATCGGTGGGCTGCCAAATGGCAACAGCAGCGATACAGCTTGCCTCGTCTATGGCTGTGGATATGGGCTGCCAGATGCCGCCATTATTTCCACATTCGGCGCGAGAGTTGCCTATGGCCCCAGCACAGCGCCAACAAGGTGGTAGATAACCTAGATCAACTTGCAACTGGCCGTTGGAAATATCGAGTTGATACTCAACACTGCGGATTAATGGCGAGGGCAAACCCTGCACATCCAAAGCATCGGCCGAAGGCGGGTAGTCCCGTTCGTAGTCATTCAATACAGCGAAGGTGGCGGCGTCGGCGGGGTTGGCTTGTTGGTCTAAACCACGGCTTTGAACGAAGACATCGCCATTGGCATTGGTTTCAAAACGCCAGCCAAAGTTTTCGGGCGCACCTGGGTTGGTATTGCCCCAGGCATCGCGAAAGCTCAACACGCCGTTAATACCGGGCAAAGTGTCTAAGTAGGGGCCGCGCCAGCCTGCCCACAATCCACTATTGGCATCGAATGCCCATTCGCAGTCGTCGGGAACGCCGTCGTTGTCCAGGTCATCGTCGGGCACGGCTCCGCCATCACAACTGATGGGGGGCTGTACTAATTCGCGCAGATTAACCGGCAAGCGCCCCATGTCTTGAACAAAGCCCGAACGGTTTTGCTGTGGGTTACCGATCATGGCATGACGAATTTGTTGTAAGCGTTGGCGGGTTTGTTCAAAGCGCAGTTGGTTATCGTTATTGCCGTAGAGTTCTAAAGCAAGTAGAGAGGCTGCCGATAAAATCACCACCACTAATAGCAGTTCTAACAAGCTCAAACCTTGTTGTTGAGCCGGATGATGGCCAGGCCGCGCTTGGTGCATCATCATGAACCACCGCTTAATGCTTGAGTGCTGACTAGTTGATCGATAACAATAGCCGGGCCTTTGGCGTAGTTATATACGTGATAACCCTGAAACTCGTACCATTGATCCACGGCTAATTGTTTTTCAATGGCTTTGGCGGTAGCTTTTTCCACATACATGGAAAAGATTTTGCCATTGCTGGTTTCGATAAACATCCGATGGGAAATGGGTGGTAAAGGATTCACCTGCATCATGCCCAAAGCCTTAAACACATAGCGCGCTTGAATG
>JAKSCJ010000483.1 GCA_022360675.1 Lysobacterales bacterium | reverse complement strand
CGGGTAAAAGCGGCGAAATCTACTACATCGAAACCCAAGGCCACGCATCGTTTGCCAGCTTTGAAGGTCCGGGTGAGTTAAAACGTTTCACTTTGGAAGCCCGCGATGCCAGCACCATGATGTCGGACGTCAGTGCCTTTGAGCTCTCTGCCGATGGCGAGAAAGTGCTGTACAACAAAGGTTCGTCCTGGTTTGTCAGCGCCGTAGGCGATGAGCTGAAACCCGGTAAAGGCAAGCTGGATTTAGACGCGATCGTAGTGAATGCCGATCCCCGTGCGGAATGGGCGCAAATCTTTAATGAAGCGTGGCGCATCAACCGCGATTGGTTCTACGACCCTAACTTCCACGGTGCCGATTGGCCCGCCATGCGCGAGAAATACGCCCAGTTCTTGCCACATCTGGCCAGCCGTGAAGATCTCGACCGCGTCATTCGTTGGATGCTGAGTGAGTTATCGGTGGGGCATAGTTATCTCACACCCGGTGAATATCCCAATGGTCCAGAACCGGTGCCAGTGGGCTTGCTGGGTGCCGATTACGAGGTGGATCAAGGGCGTTATCGCTTCGCCAAGATCTACGGCGGCTTGAACTGGAACGCCGATCTACACGCGCCTTTGCGTAAAGCTGGTGTGGAGGTGAACGAAGGCGATTACCTCATTGCGGTGAATGGCCGTGAGGTGAAAGCGCCCGATAATCTGTATCACGCCTTCATGAATCAGGTGGGTCGCCAAGTCAGTATTAAAGTGGCGGATAACCCAGCCGGTCGCGACGCTCGTGAATACACGGTATTACCCGTGGCGCGCGAAACCAGCCTGCGTTATTTGGATTGGCTGGAAGGTAATCTGCGCTATGTGAACGAGAAAACCGATGGCCGCGTGGCCTATGTGCACGTGCCTAACACGGCCGACTACGGTTACGAAATGTTCAAGCGTTACTTCTATCCGCAATCGCACAAAGACGCCATCATTGTCGACGAGCGCTACAACGGTGGCGGTTTAATCGCCGATTACTACATCGATATTCTGCGTCGTGAGTACATCAGCCATTGGAATTTCCGCTACGGTAACGACCTGAAATCACCCCGTGGTTCCATCCAAGGGCCTAAGGTGATGCTGGCCGATGAAGGCGCAGGCTCCGGCGGTGATCTCTTGCCGTGGATGTTCAAGAAATTCAATATGGGCCCGGTGATCGGTAAGCGCACCTGGGGTGGCTTAGTCGGTATCTTAGGCTTTCCACCGCTGATGGATGGCGGTTCTGTAACCGCGCCTAACCTGGGCTTTTGGACAGAAGATGGCTTCCGCGTCGAGAACGAAGGCGTTGCGCCGGATATCGAAGTGGAACAATGGCCCGCCGATGTGAATGCTGGTCGCGATCCGCAATTGGATAAAGCCATTGAAGTGATTCTGAACGCTTTAGAAGAAGAACCACCAGTAGCGCCGCAACGTCCTGATTACCCAGTGCGGGTGTATCAGCATTAAGTGATGGCCTTGGTTTATCGCTAAAGCGGTTCACCTATTAACTTCGGATAAAACGGGGCCTAGCCGCCCCGTTTTTACGTTTGATTCTTTGTCCATTTAATCGACGAAACAGCTGCTCACGCTTTCTAGCGCATTTGTTACTGTGCTTAGGCTATGCTGGCTGAAAAGCGAGAAAAGTAAACCAGCGATGATTAACGTACTCCAAACCGACATCACCCAACTTAAGGTCGACGCCATTGTTAACGCGGCCAATAATGCTTTATGCGGTGGGGGCGGGGTGGATGGCGCCATTCATCGTGCGGCCGGGTCGGAGTTATTGGCGGAATGCCGTACGCTGGGGCCTTGCGAAACGGGTGCTGCGAAAATCACCCAAGGGTATCGTCTACCCGCGCGTTATGTGATTCATGCCGTGGGGCCGGTGTGGTATGGCGGCGATCATAATGAAGCTCAGTTATTACGCGCTTGCTACGAAGCTTCCTTAAACCTGGCGCGACAACATCAGTGTAACAGTATCGCTTTTCCTGCCATTAGCTGCGGTGCTTATCGTTATCCTTACGAACAAGCCTGCACTATTGCCTTGAGTGCCATCAGCAGTTTTATCGCCAAAGCACCCGAAATCGAAGCGGTGTATTTAGCCTGTTTTGAAAGCAAGATTGCCCAGTGTTATCAACAGCTCTTAAAGCACGCGTATCGCTAGTGCTTTGCGGTTAATCGCCCCCCCAACCATTGAAACCCACCTTGTACCGCAACGGCCATTAACGCCGCAGGGGCGGCCCCTTGCAGGATGAGCCCAAAATCGTCCAAACGAATCCCCGTCAAAATAGGCTGACCATAACCACCAGCACCCACTAAAGCCGCCAAGGTGGCGGTGCCCACGTTAATGACAGCAGCGGTTTGGATGCCCGCAATAATGGTGGGTAAAGCCAGCGGCAGCTCGATACGACGTAATCGGTAGCCTGGGCTTAAACCCAAGGCGCGGGATGAATCTTGTAAATGCTGAGGGATCTGCGTTAAGCCGCTGTGGGTATTGCGCACAATGGGTAATAAGCTATACAAAAACAAAGCGGCAATGGCTGGTGCTGCGCCGATGCCTAACAAAGGAATCAACACCACAAACAAAGCCAAGGAAGGAATGGTTTGCAACACACTGCTCAAAGCCAAAATGCCACGCCCAATACTGGCATTCTTCGCGGCGAAAATACCCAATGGAATGGCCACCACAATAGCCATGAATAAAGACACTAAAACCAGTTGTAAGTGATCCCAAGTGTATCGAGCCACTTCCGACAACGCGCTGGGTTTAGCGATGCCTTGAGCCATGGATGTAATGCCCAACTGTGCTTGTAAAAAGGTACTGGCCACCTGGGCTTCGCCTTTGCCGTGGATTTTCACCTGAGCATTCATCTGACTCATTTGTGTTGCATCGATGTGGCCAGTTAATTGTTTCCAAGCCGTCAACACTTCAGGAAAGCGGTTTTCCACATCGGCTCGATAAACAATTAATGCTTGATACGGTGGAAAGAAATGCTCATCGTCATCCAGCACTTGCAGCTGATAATAATCCACCTCGGCGTCGGTGCTGTATAAATCGGTTAGCTGAATATCGCCACTTTGCAAAGCCCGATACGCCAAATCATGATCCAAACCCGTGACCGACTGTTGGGGTAATTGATAATTCATCCGCACCCCAGGCCAGCCATCCGGGCGATCCATAAATTCATTACTAAAACCCATCACCACATCAGGATGTTCACGCAACTGCGAAATTCGCTCCAAACCTAAAGATTTAGCTAATTCCTGTGGCATGCCCAAGGCATAAGTGTTGTTAAACCCCAAAGGCCGACTAATCCGCACTCCATATTCAGCTAAGCCTTCAGCCAATGCATCCCAACTCGTGCTGCCACTGAGTTGCAAAATCTCCTGCTGTAAAGTCCCGCTGTAATCCACATACGCATCAATCTCACCCGCCAGCAAGGCATTCCAAACAATTCGCGTACCACCCAATTGGCTGATATGTTCACTGGCCGATCCACTATCCACCGCCAGCTGACGCAATAACTCCGCCAAAATGACCGATTCTGTGAAGGATTTTGACGCGACGGTGAGTGTGGGTGACTCTGCCTTGTGACCTTGCTGTGTATCCTGCGCTAAAAGTCCATTGGACAACATCACACTGGCTAAAATACAGAGACACAAAGCAAACTTGATTGCGAGCGGAGTTTTCATAAGAACGAAGAACGAAGGATGTGGGGTAGTGGTGGTTGAAGTTCAGAATAGAGTAGGGGGGTGGGTTTGGCAAATGAGTAAGCAAATAGTGATGGCAATGATTTCTAGAGAAGTTGCTGCCCATAAGTTGAATGGAAATATGTCTAATTAAATGGGCTATTTAGCTAGGTCGTTTCCAATTTGTTGCTGACGAAAAAAATACATATCTACTTTGATCGATAGCATTCAAGCTTTGCTTTAAGTATTTATAGCTTGAGTAATTTTACCGTTTACTTTTATTGTTGCTGTGGTGGAATTGCCCGCTATTACCAAAATACGATGACTTATAAGGATATACAGTGAATAAATGGTATTCGGTGGAAGATGAGAGAGGTTTGGTATGTTGTCGTTGTGATTCGTACATTACAAAGGGAGCATTAGATCTTGATCATCATCCTAGAATATGTCCGAACTGTAACGTAGAGTGCTTATTCTACTTCTGGGAAAAAGGCATACAAATAGTTACTGAAGACGCACCTTATGAAATGCAGCATTTTATTCGTTGGGCTCAAAAAGAATTGGATGAGCTGGACTTTCTTCAGTTGCTCGTTGACATCGAAGAGATTGCGAAAAAACTCTATAAAAACTGAGTTGATGATGAGTTGGTAAGACTTAGGTATGCTTGTTGTTAAAGCGCTTTTAGGAGAAATATAAAAGTGATCTTAAGAGGTGATATCAGTACTGCAAAGGCGCTTTACTCACTGGGGTGTGCTTTTCTATACGGTGCATTGACGCTTTTAATCTACGCTCATTACAGCCATTTTGTAGCAGGACGGTGGTCTTTGGCTGTGTATGCGGTTTTATTTTGTGGCGCACTAGGTGTACTAAGTATTCCTTGTTGGTTATTAGCGTTTTTGATCAAAAGAATACCGTTATTTGATGTTGCCTATGGCATTGCAGTGCTTATCTCTATCGGGATATTAAACTTACTTCCGATTAAGTTTTATCCTGAATAAGATAGTTACTAGTTAAAATCTTAGATCAAGATGCTTATGGCTAAGCACTATCCCCCAAAGCAATTCCCCTCTGCGCTTGTATAAACTGCTCCACAAACGCATCTGCTGGTTGTTCAACGAATTCGTTGAGTTGGCCTTGTTGGGTGATGTGTCCATCGCGTAGCAAGACGATGTGATGGGCGAACCAGGCGGCTTCGGGGAGGTCGTGGGTGACGAGGACGACGGTTTTGTTGAGTTGTTGGAATAGCGCTTTTAATTCTTGTTGCAGTTCGTAGCGAATCATTGGGTCTAGCGCGCCTAAGGGTTCGTCCATGAGTAAAACTTCGGGATCGAGCATGAGGGCACGCATGAGGGCGAGGCGTTGGCGTTGGCCGCCGGAGATTTGGCCGGGGTGGCGTTGTAGTAAGCCTGCGGGCAATTGCATGAGTTGTTGCAAATGCTCGATGCGGGCATGGGTTTGATCTTCGCTCCAGCCAGCGTATTGGGCGGGAAGGGCCAGGTTTTGCCAGCCGTTTAAATGGGGGAATAAACCGCCTTCTTGAATCACATAACCCAGGCTTTGGCGATACTGGCGCAGCGCTTCGTTGCTTGTGGGTAGCGTTTGCTGGCGAAAGTCGATACGGCCGCTAGTGGGCGCTTCGAGACCGGCCAATAGACGCAATAAGGTGGTTTTACCGCAACCACTGGGGCCCAGTAACACGCAGGTCGCGCCGCTGTTTACGGTGAGGTTAATGCTTTGCAGCACTTGGTGTTGACCAAAGCGCTGGCCCACTTCGTGCAGTTGATACAACGCTGTGGTAACTGAAGAGCGAGATGAGTTCATCGCTATAGCATAGCCGAGGTGTGCTGCTTTTACAGCGGGCTTTTAATGTGTGCTTAGAAGGGATGAAATTACGGCAGGGAAATATGAAATTGATCCAGGTGCCGTGGGGCACCCGGATCGAACGCTCGATAGCGCTTTAGGGCATTTGTAAGCCGCCGCCGGGCATGCCACCTTGGCCGCCTTGGGGGCCGCCACGGCCAGGAACCACAATAGAAGAAGCGGCTTCGCGTTGCATTTCGCGCAGTTCTTCCATGGTTTTTTCCAGTGCTGCGGTGGCGGCATCGCCGTAACCTTCAACCGCAGCTTCCAGTGAGTCGGCCTCGATGTCGAACGACAAAGGCAAAGCACCAGCCGGAGTCATGATCTGGGTTTGACCGCTGTACACCACGCTACGGCTGCTGTCGGCATCGCCAGTGGCAGTGATGGGATGCAGGCAGCGAATGGTGCCTACGCGGCGATCGGTGATGGTTTCTTCGCGGTATAAACCGGCAGAATCCATTTGAATCTCGGGTAATTGTTCCTGTGCGCTCATGGTCGAGTTTCCGCATGCTAAATGACTTGCTGAGAACGTGGGGGCTTTTCTGGCAGATAAAAAGTGCTAATGAACGCCGATTCGGGCACAGCGCTTAGAATTGACGTTGGGTGCTTTAGCTTGGCCGCCGCGGCTTGGTGATGTGCGCTTAAAAATGCTCCCCGTTCCTAAATGGTTTTTGCGGTTAGCGCGATGGCGCTTGTAACT
Organism: Lysobacterales bacterium; assembly: GCA_022360675.1. GTDB lineage: Bacteria > Pseudomonadota > Gammaproteobacteria > Xanthomonadales > Wenzhouxiangellaceae > JAKSCJ01. Next base: position 5,723 of record JAKSCJ010000483.1, on the reverse strand, counting down.
TTTGCAATGCGCGCGAAAACGGTACAGTAGCCACCTAGTGGAACCATCGTTCTGAATCGTCTCTCAATGTAAAAATACGGAATTGCCGTTGAAGTCATATTGCCGGAATCGGCAATCATAAATGGTCAATTTCGCCAAGTGAAAAGCCCTTCGTATAACTTAAGGCTCTGTCGTTTGCGTTGCTCTCAATGAGGGGCTAATGTAAGCACACTTAAGGATGCATACACATAAGAAATTGCTCATGTTTATCTTGAAAATTTCTTAATGATTAAGCCCCGATGTTTCTAAGCTATCTGGACTTGACTAAGTGGGTAGCCGTACCGTTAATTCGGTTAAGAAACGCCACTATTTTGTTAGATCTTTGTTAATTATTAAAGATTTATCAAAATGATAGTTCAGCGGGCTTGCATTCTTCGGCTGAATTGCCGATATTATGGCTATGTGGTGACACGCGACATCAAATGCAGGTGTAAACATTTGAGCTCATGGCGCGACACCTAACGAATCCTCGCCAGGCCTTACGTCAGTATTGGCCTGTTTAGGCTCCGCAATTGTTGCGGAGCCTTTTTTTTGTGCCGAATGTATGCTTCCAGCCCATTTAAATTGATAAAAAAATTAAATCGATAAAAAAATGCCCTTCATCGGTGCCGATTCGATGAAGGGCATTTTGTTTTGTCTGGCTTCAAACTGCCAGATGATGGCGGTTTGCTTAGTTAGGACGGCGCTACTACAAACGCTTGATTAAACGCACTGAGCGCTCGTTAAGGGCAATGATAAGCATCGAAGCGTTGGCGGCCTTCCTTGGGTGCCTGTTGCGCTTGGATCACGTTAGCGCCCATGAGGCCGGCCTCGTTGCGGGCTAAAGTGAGTAGCTCTTTACTGATCTTCTCGTCGTCGCGCTCGTAGAAGCTGATTTCATGCAATACCGAAACTTCCACCTGACCTTTGGATTGGCAGCGATCAGGGGGCGGCTCACCACGCGCCAGGGCCTGAACATTAATGCCATGTTCGTCCACCTCGACCCAGGTGCACGAACTCAGTGTGCTCAGCATTACCGCGCAGGCAATGCCGCCGATTTTTTGCCAATGGTGCTGCATAAGATCTCCCTCTGTCGAAACGCGCTTGGCGGCTATGCCCAAGCATGCCCAGAACATGGCGTAAGACCAACGCCGGGCTTCCCTTATGCTTGTGGGTGCAGGGTGTCGCAGTGCTGGCAACGGCGCTTTTGCTCGCTGCCGTTAAAGCGCTGAAAAATAGCACCAAACTGGGTTTCGATGTTTTCTAGATGAAAATATTCTTCGTATAGTTTGCGATTGCACTGAGGACAATACCAAATCAGCCCGTCTTGCTCCTGTGCCATGCGTTGGCGCTCGACCACTAAACCCACGCTATTGGGCTTGCGCTGGGGCGAGTGGGGCACTTTGGGCGGTAATAGAAACATTTCACCGGCACGAATGGGAATATGGCGGCGCTCGCCGTTTTCCATAATCACTAATTCCATTTCACCTTCCAACTGATAAAACAGCTCTGGACCCTCGTTGTAGTGGAAATCGTTACGTTGGTTAGGACCACCCACCACCATCACGATAAAGTCGCCATCTTTCCAAATCACCTTATTGCCCACCGGGGGCTTTAAGAGATGGCGGTGTTCGTCAATCCATGCTTGCAAACGAATAGGGCCGGGTAGCGTTCCTGCGTTTGCTTGGGTTTGGCTTGTCATATGGGTCTTACCCTCTGGGCTTCAATATTTAGACGCAAGAAAGTACTCAACGTTCTACCGAAATAGCTTCCGCTGCCGGATTTTACAAGGCAAAGAAATGAACCTTGGCGGAGATAAAACGCGTGGTGGCAAGCAACGCTTCACAATAAAAAACAACGGCCGACAAAATGGCTGCCGGCCGTTGTTGATTCGATTCATCATTGGCGTTGAAACATCAACGATTGTTTATCGCTGGATCGATGCTTGACCGATTAAAAATCGGCGTTGCCCGGCACACGAGGATACGGAATCACATCGCGAATATTGGCCATGCCGGTGATGTAGGTAATCAAGCGATCAAAGCCTAAACCGAAGCCCGCGTGGGGTACGGTGCCGTAGCGACGTAAGTCGGTGTACCAGCTGTAGGTTTCGGCGTCGAGACCATGTTCGGCCATGCGCTTTTCGAGAATATCCAAACGCTCTTCACGTTGGGCACCGCCGATAATTTCACCAATGCCGGGTGCCAGCACGTCCATGGCGGCCACAGTCTTGCCGTCGTCGTTCATGCGCATGTAAAACGCTTTAAAGCTGGCCGGGTAATCGGTCACGATAACAGGCGCATTGAAGTGTTGCTCGGTGAGGAAACGCTCGTGCTCGGTTTGTAGGTCTTCGCCCCATTCGGGTTTGAATTCGAACTTCTTGCCACTGTCTTGCAGAATCTTGATGGCATCGGTGTAGCTGATGCGGACAAAGGGCTGCTCGATCAGGGTTTCCAAGCGGGTGATGGCGTCTTTCTCGATGCGCTGGGCAAAGAAGGCCATATCGTCGGCACAACGATCCAAAACGTAGCGGAAGATGAACTTCAAAAACGCCTCGGCCAGGTTGGCGATATCGTTTAAGTCGGCAAAGGCCAGCTCGGGTTCCACCATCCAAAATTCCGCCAAGTGGCGGGTTGTGTTGGAGTTTTCAGCGCGGAAGGTGGGGCCAAAGGTGTAAACCTTGGATAAAGCCAAGCAATAGGCTTCCACATTCAACTGGCCCGATACCGTTAAGAAGGTTTCGCGGCCGAAGAAATCTTTGCTGAAATCCACCTTGCCGTCATCGGTGCGCGGTGGGTTGAGCATATCTAAAGTGCTCAGGCGGAACATATCGCCCGCACCTTCAGCATCGCTGGCGGTCACGATGGGTGTGTGTACCCAGTGGTAGCCATTCTGGTTAAAGAACTCGTGAATGGCCATGGCTGCGGTATGGCGCACGCGAGCCACCGCACCAAAGGTGTTGGTGCGCGGGCGCAAATGGGCCACTTCGCGCAAAAACTCGAAGCTGTGGCGCTTGGGTTGCACCGGATAGGTTTCGGGGTTTTCCACAAAGCCCAAAACACGAATTTCAGAGGCCAGAATTTCCCAGGCCTGGCCTTTACCCTGAGAGGCTTGTACCACGCCTTCAACCTCAAGGCTGCAACCGGTGGTCAGGCGCAGTACATCGTCTTGGTAATTATTCAGCTGATTCTCGGCGACAACCTGTACATTATCGAAGCAGGAGCCATCATTCACGTGAATGAATGAAAAGCCTGCTTTAGAGTCACGTCGGGTACGTACCCATCCTTGAATGGTAATGCGGTCACCCGCTTCAAATTGTCCTGTCAGGACACGGCTAATGCTTACTGCGCTCATGGTTGTTGCTGTTTTCAGTCGAACAAAGGAAGCCATAATAACGAAAGGCTGTCCGCAGCAACAGCACCTCCTCTGATCCCATCTAAAAATTTGCGTTTTTTCTTGCTGGCCGTGTTTTGTGTCTGAGCATTTTGTGCCCGATCAAGATCATTATTAAGCCCATCAGCGATAATCTAAACGGAAGCTAAGTGATTGCTTTCAAATTGTTTAATTAACGAGGTTTCCGATTAAACCCGGTTTGTGGTGCGCTTTACCTTGAGCTTTGGAAAAGTTGCCCACAAGTTATCCACAGAGTGCTTGGGTGCCGCAATGGGTGGGCTCAGGTCGTTTAAAAGATGCTTCATGCTGATGCCGCTAATGCGTTCGTTGAATGCAGGGTCAGTGATGAAAAAGCAGAACAGGCCAATGGAGGATTTTCTGCCATGCGTATGGATAAATTAACGAGTAAGTTTCAACTGGCATTGGGCGAAGCACAAAGTGCTGCCGTGGCGCGGAATCACGCCATGCTCGAGGCCGAACATGTGTTGATGGCATTGTTAGATCAAGAAGGCGGCAGTGTGCGGCCTTTATTGGAACACAGTGGTGTTAATGCGAACCGCCTGCGCTCAGCGGTGGGTGAGCGCTTAGATCGCCTGCCCAAGGTCAAAGGCAGCGCCGATGGCCAAGTCAATATTTCCAATGAACTGGCGCGGGTGCTGAACCTCACCGATAAACTCGCCCGCAAGCGCGGCGACGACTATATTGCCAGCGAGCTGTTCTTGCTGGCCGCCCTGCAAGCCAATAACGAACTCAGTGCTTTACTGCATCAACTCGGTGCTAACGAAAAAGCGCTGGAGCAAGCCATCGAACAGGCCCGTGGCGGTGAGAAAGTCACCGACCCCAATGCCGAAGATCAACGCCAGGCGCTGCAAAAATACACGGTGGATCTCACCGAAAAGGCCGAGCAGGGCAAGCTAGATCCGGTGATCGGTCGCGACGAAGAAATCCGCCGCACGATTCAAGTATTGCAGCGCCGCACTAAGAATAATCCGGTGCTGATTGGTGAGCCCGGTGTGGGTAAAACCGCCATCGCCGAAGGTCTGGCCCAACGCATTGTGGATCAAGAAGTACCCGAAGGCCTGCGCGATAAGCGGGTGTTGTCTCTGGACATGGGCGCTTTAATTGCCGGTGCCAAATTCCGGGGCGAATTCGAAGAGCGCCTGAAAGCGGTGTTAAATGAACTCAATAAGCAGGAAGGCCGCATTATCTTGTTTATCGACGAGCTGCACACCATGGTGGGGGCGGGTAAAGCCGATGGCGCCATGGATGCGGGCAATATGCTGAAACCAGCTTTGTCGCGGGGTGAGTTGCATTGTATTGGTGCCACCACGCTGGATGAGTATCGCCAGTATGTGGAAAAAGACGCCGCATTAGAGCGCCGCTTTCAAAAGGTCTTGGTGGGCGAACCCAGTGTGGAAGACACCATTGCGATTTTGCGCGGCCTGCAAGAACGCTACGAAGTGCATCACGGCGTGGATATCACCGATCCGGCCTTGGTGGCGGCGGCCAGTTTGTCGCACCGCTATATCAGTGATCGCCAACTGCCCGATAAAGCTATCGATTTAATGGACGAGGCCGCAGCGCGGATTCGCATGGAAATCGATTCCAAGCCCGAATCTTTAGATCGCCTGGAGCGCCGTATTATTCAACTGAAAATGCAGCGCGAGGCGGTGAAAAAAGAAACCGACGACGCCTCGAAAAAGCGCTTAGAAGAGCTGGAAAGCGAAATTCAGCGCTTAGATGAAGAATTCAAAGCATTAGAGCAGGTTTGGGTCCAGGAAAAAGCGGCAGTACAAGATAGCTCACACATTAAAGAAGAACTGGAGCGCACACGCCTCGATTTGGAAACCGCCCGCCGCGCCCAGGATCTGGCGCGTATGTCGGAATTGGCCTACGGCAAAATTCCTGAGTTAGAGCAACAACTGGCGGCGGCTGAAAATGCCGAACAGCAAGAATTCCAGCTGTTACGCAATAAGGTGACCGAAGAAGAAATCGCCGAGGTGGTCTCGCGCTGGACCGGGATTCCGGTCAGCAAAATGCTGGAAGGCGAGCGCGATAAGCTGCTGCGTATGGAAGAAGCCGTGCATCGTCGTGTTGTTGGCCAGGATGAGGCCGTGACCGCGGTCGCGGATGCGATTCGCCGATCACGCGCGGGACTGTCCGACCCCAACAGACCAAATGGTTCGTTTTTGTTTCTGGGACCGACCGGTGTCGGCAAAACCGAGTTGTGCAAGGCGCTGGCCGAGTTTCTCTTTGACACTGAAGAGGCCATGGTCCGTATCGATATGTCGGAGTTTATGGAAAAACACTCG
>JAKSCJ010000248.1 GCA_022360675.1 Lysobacterales bacterium | reverse complement strand
TACTGAAAGTGCTTTACAACCCGCAGGCCTTCTTCACACACGCGGCATTGCTGGATCAGGCTTGCGCCCATTGTCCAATATTCCCCACTGCTGCCTCCCGTAGGAGTCTGGGCCGTGTCTCAGTCCCAGTGTGGCTGATCATCCTCTCAGACCAGCTACCGATCGTCGCCTTGGTAGGCCTTTACCCCACCAACAAGCTAATCGGACGTAGGCTCATCTAGTAGCGTGAGGTCAAAAGATCCCCCACTTTCCTCCGTAGAGCGTATGCGGTATTAATCCGAGTTTCCTCGGGCTATCCCCCACTACAAGGCAGATTCCTACGCGTTACTCACCCGTCCGCCACTCGTCAGCACCCCGAAGGGCCTGTTACCGTTCGACTTGCATGTGTTAAGCATGCCGCCAGCGTTCAATCTGAGCCAGGATCAAACTCTTCGGTTTAAAGTTTTTTAGATGCCGAAGCATCATCAATTCTTTAAGCCTGAAGTTTATCCTCAAACGTTTGACGTTTAATGGTCACTTCAGTTAGGTATCTCATACCTAGCCAAGTGCCCACACAAGTTATCTACTAAACTGTTAAAGATTTCTTTTTAACCCGGGACATTTCGTTCACCGGAGCCGATCATTATACACCAGCTTTTCACTTCGTCAACAACTTTTTTCGCGATTCGCTGTGTGTGAACCGCTGTTGTGCGTTGCGAGGAGGCGTATTCTAGACGGATTAGAATTTGAGTCAAGCTTTTTTTCATTTTTTTTTCATTTTTGTGACTGATTTTTTACAAGCCACTGAAATTCATCATGAATTTTTTGAAGACCCAAATCACCACATCCACCAGGGGAAACTCTATCCTTTAAGCTCTGCTCGATATCACCCTCAAGATCTCTCGCTTCAGAACCAATAGGCTCACCCTTATCCATAGATTCACCATAAGCGCGACGAAAAACGCCACCGCTCGCCACCGCTGCATGTATCGCCCGATCAGTGGCCAACATCTCCTCTTCCATGGCTTCAGCCAGAGATTCTGCAACCAGCGTCATCTGCCCCAGCATCTTTGCCAACAAAGACAAGCCCGCCTGCGCCTTCACCCACGGCCGCAAGAGCGCCGGCTTACTTGCCTGCATATCGCGGTGATACGCTGAGGGCAGAGCCAAGATGGCGTCCAGCTCCACCTGCCCCGCCAAGACCATGGGATGCAGCGCCCGCAATAACTCGATTAAATCGGGGTTGGATTTATTCGGCATGATAGACGAGCCCGTTCGCAATGCGGCCGGTAAGCGTACAAAATCAAACTCAGACGAGGTATAAAGGCTCAAATCCCAAGCCAGGCGGCGCACATCAAGTGTCACTTGCCCCAAGGCTTGCAACGCGAGCAGCTCAAACTTGCCCCTGCTGTTTTGCACATACATCGCATTATTTTGCACTTTCGCAAAACCTAATTCGGCAGCCACCCCTTCCCGATCGAGCGGTAAATTCACGCCATAGCCTGCCGCAGCACCTAACGGACATTGATCCACCAATTCGAGCACATGATCCAGATGGCGAACATTATCAACAAAGGATTCAGCATATGCCCCCAGCCACAAACCCACACTTGATGGCACCGCCCTTTGCAAATGGGTGTAGCCCGGCATGGGCATCATTTCATCTTGTTGAGCACGCGCCAGCAGCACCTCAATGACATGAAGGCAGCAAGCCCTCAATGTTGCAAGCTGTTGCTTTAGATATAAACGGGTGGCCACCAACACTTGGTCGTTTCGACTACGACCGGTATGGATTTTTTGCCCCACCTCACCGAGCTGCTGGGTGACAAAGGCCTCAATGGCACTATGAGAATCTTCAAAGGGCACATCAAGAATGTATTCACCCTGCTGATAACGCTGCGCCAGACCATCAAGACACAGCCGCAATGAATCCACCTCGTCGGAAGTGAGCACAGCGATTCGTCCCAATCCTC
>JAKSCJ010000150.1 GCA_022360675.1 Lysobacterales bacterium | reverse complement strand
GATGATCTGGTGCTGGCGCTGAGTATCAATGGCGATGCTCGGGCGTATCCGGCCAAGGTTTTGAACCACCACGAAATCGTTAACGAAATTATTGGCGGCGAACCCATCGCGGTCACTTTTTGTCCGCTGTGTGGCTCGGGTGTGGCTTTCGATCGACGTATCGATGGTGAAGTGGTGGAATTTGGTGTTTCCGGTGTGCTGCACGATAACGATTTAGTCATGTACGACCGCAGCAGTAACACGCTGTGGCAACAGATTACCGGCGAAGCCATCATGGGTGAAAAGCTAGGTCAGAAACTCAAGACCGTGCCACTCACCATGACCACTTGGCGCGAATGGAAACACCAACATCGCAAAACCAAAGTCTTATCGTTAGATACCGGTTTCGACGATATGGATTATCAATCCGAGCGCTATGGCGAGTACATCGCCAGTGAGCAAATTTACTTCCCCTTGGGGCATGCTTCGGCTGCCATGCATCCGAAAACCGTAGTGCATGGTTTTGACATCGACAACTTCAGCTTCGCCGTGGACGAAAAACAACTCAGCGGCAAACCGCAATCATTGGCAATGAATGGCGAAACCTTCTTAATCCAACGCGATAAAGATGGCACCGTATTGGCCGTACGTTTAAAAGATGGCCAACGTTATACCAGCCTGCGTTTGTTTTGGTTTGCCTGGTATAACTTCCACCCTAACACCGCCATTGCCAAGCTTTAGTGGTAGCAATGAAAGACTTATGAATCAAAACGAATTGATCTCGGTGCGGCTCGATAAATGGTTATGGGCGGCACGTTTTTTCAAAACCCGTGGGCTCGCCCGCGAAGCCATTGATGGCGGCAAAATCAAACACAACGGCGTGAAGGGTAAACCTTCCAAAGCGGTGAAAATCGACGATGAAGTGGAAGTGCAACGCGGCGACGATGTTTGGCATGTGAAGGTCTTAGGGGTGAGCGAACGCCGTGGTCCGGCCAAAGAAGCGGTGTTGCTATACGACGAGTTCGAACAAAGCCGTTTAACCCGCGAAGTGGCCGCTGAAAAACGCAAACTACAACGCAGCGAAGCGCCCCAACGCCGCCCCGATAAAAAACAACGCCGCCTCATTCGCGACTTTAAAGGCCGTGAGATTGGTTGAGTATGGATGTGATGATTAGCAAGGAACAACTGGCGCAACTGCGTGCCGAAACCCCAGCCTGTAGCGAGGTGCTTCACTTCGACAACGCTGGGGCTTCGCTAATGCCCAAGCCAGTTACCGATTATCTGCACGATTACCTGCGCACCGAAGCCCATTATGGTGGGTATCGTACCCAAGCCATGCGCCATGAAGAGAGTGAGGCTTTTTATTCAGCAGCAGCCAAGCTCTTAAACTGCCATAGCGACGAAATTGCCTTTTGCGAAAGCGCCACCCGCGCCTGGGATCTGGTGTTTTACGCCTTTAATTTTAAGCCGGGCGATCGCGTACTCACCTCCTTAGCCGACTACGGCAGCAACTTCGTGGCTTATCAGCAACAGGCCAAACGTTTGGGTGTCGAGATCGTGATCGTGCCTAACGATGCCAGTGGCGCGGTGGATGTGCAGCAGTTGCAAGGTCTTATCGACGAGCGGGTAAAGCTCATTTCCATCAGCCATATTCCCACCGGGGGCGGCTTGATTAACCCGGCGCAAAAAATTGGCGACATCGCCAAAGCGGCCAACATTCCCTATCTGTTGGATGCCTGCCAAAGCATCGGCCAATTAAATGTGGATGTGGAAGCTATCGGTTGCGATATGGCCTGTGGCACCGGCCGCAAATATTTACGCGGCCCACGCGGCACCGGATTGTTGTACGTGCGAAAGCATTGGATCGATAAACTCGAACCGCCCATGCTCGATCAACACGCCGCCGATTTAATCGATGCCCAAAGCTACCGCCTGCGCAGTGACGCTCGCCGCTTCGAAGCCTGGGAACAAAATGTACCCGGCAAAGGGGCCTTGGCCATCGCCATGAACTATGCCCACGAGATCGGCATGGTAAAGATCGAGCAACGCATTCGTGCATTGGCCACCGATTTACGCCAACAACTCAACGCTATCGATGGTGTGCGTGTCATGGACGAAGGCCACGAACAATGCGGCTTAGTCACCTTCCACTGCGAACCCCAATCGCGTTCGCAATGCGATGCCTATGCCATTAAACAAGCCTTAGCCCAGCGCGATATTCATGTATCGGTGTCTGAAGGCTCGGGCAGCTTAGTTAACTTTCAACATCGAGGTATTCAACGCCTAGTGCGGGCCTCGGTGCATTACTTTAATACCGATGACGAAGTGCGCCGCTTTGCCGATACCATCGCCCAAGTCATCGCCGTGGATTCAGCATGAACAATACCGACGAGAACATCATCCGTACCGTAGCCGCCGTGATTCGTAATGAACAAGGCGAAATCTTACTCGTCCGCAAACAAGGTTCCGATACCTTCATTCAGCCCGGTGGTAAATTCGAACCCGGCGAAACCCCACGCAAAGCCTTAACCCGCGAAGTGCTGGAAGAACTGGGCGTGAGTATCATCGAAGACGCCGTAGCCTACATTGGCGAATACGAAGAACAAGCCGTAAACGAAAGCAACACCCGCGTACGGGCCAAGCTGTTTAACGTGAAAGTTCAAGGCGAACCCACCGCCCAAGCCGAAATCGCCGAACTCAAATGGATCCATCCCGATCAAGTAGACTCGGTAAACATCGCGCCTTTAAGCCGCCGCTATGTGTTTGGTCAAGACGAATAAAAGCACTCGAGTGGTTCGAATCGATCACATGCTATAAATAGCTTTAGCAACGGCTAAGGTTGAAACCAATACGACTTGCAAACACAAACATCACACCACAACAGTCAATACCAACGACTAAGGCGAACTCATGAAACAATCCCTATTGCACATCGCCTTAGTCGTCAAAGACTACGACGAAGCCATCGACTTTTACGTCAACAAACTCCACTTCGACCTCATCGAAGACAGCTACCAACCCGAACAAGACAAACGCTGGGTCGTGGTTTCACCACCCGGCTCCAACGGTGCCACCATCCTTCTGGCCCGCGCCTCCAAACCCGAACAAGAACCCTTCATCGGCAACCAAGCCGGCGGCCGCGTCTTCCTCTTCCTCAGCACCGACGACTTCTGGCGCGACTACCACCGCATGAAAAACGACGGCATTACTTTCATCCGCGATCCCCAAGAATTCGACTACGGCACCGTAGCGGTGTTTGAAGATTTATATGGCAATTTGTGGGATTTGATTGAGCTGAAAGCAGGGCATGGGTTGTGGGGTAGGGGTTTTAGTTAAGGTTTGTCGTGTAAGGTTTGCAATGGGTTTCGCCGCTACTCGGTTTGCGTTTATTGTTATGCCACGGTACGGCGGCGACACACTTTTCCCTACAGCGGGGAAAGTGTGCAAAAGCGCCTTGAGTTTTTATTAGTTGATTCCCCGCTGTTTTTAATCTTCTCGGCGATCGTGATCAAACGGCCTCCTGCCTTTGATCACTGCATTCGCGTCCTACTCGTGCTCGCCTGTGTTTTGTTTAGATTGGTGGGGTGATGGGCCTTCTGGGTTTCGGATAACGCTGTCTTTTATATCCCCACTGATCGAAATCAAACCGTAGATGCCAAGCTGCATGGATGCAGCTTGAGCTTTACTTCGCAGGGATGCGAATGG
>JAKSCJ010000345.1 GCA_022360675.1 Lysobacterales bacterium | reverse complement strand
GTGACATCGTTGCCTTCAGAAGCCGCCAGGATAGAGGCTTTGATTTCGTTGGTGATATGAGGAATCACCTGCACGGTGGCGCCCAGGTAATCGCCACGACGCTCTTTAGCCAACACGCGAGAGTAAATTTTACCGGTGGTGAAGTTATTGCGTTTGCTCATGCGAGCGCGCACAAAGCGCTCGTAGTGGCCCAGGTCCAGATCCGTCTCGGCACCATCCTCGGTGACAAACACTTCGCCGTGCTGGAACGGGCTCATGGTGCCCGGATCTACATTGATGTAGGGGTCCAGCTTGACCAGTGTCACGGTGAGTCCACGTGATTCTAAGATAGCAGCCAATGAGGCCGATGCGATGCCTTTACCCAAAGAGGAAACAACACCGCCAGTAACAAAAATAAGGGAGGACATGAAAGGAGGTCCGAGTGATTGAGCTCGGAATAACATTATAGCGCTTCTCATGCTTTAGGTGCAGAAAATATTTATTTCGAAGCGTCAAGTAATGTTGAGCGAAGACAAAGCTTAAGGTGGCAAGTTTTTCGGAACTGTATATTATTACAGCCGATAATGTGCTCGCTATAACCGGCGACCACACAAAAGTAGGATTCATGTTTTACACCGCAGGAATGTATGCTAGCCGTTGCAATCCTGCTTGCCCTGGGTCAATATCCCGCGCCAATGAGTAACAAACAATACCAAGCCGCTGATATCGAAGTACTCTCCGGACTCGAGCCTGTGCGCCGCCGTCCGGGTATGTACACCGACACCGCTCGCCCTAATCACCTGGTGCAGGAAGTGGTGGACAACAGCGTGGACGAAGCTTTGGCCGGCCACGCCAAGAATATTACTGTCACCCTGCATGTGGATGATTCCATCGAAGTGGCCGACGACGGCCGCGGCATGCCGGTGGATGTGCATCCCGAGCACAATCTGCCCGGTGTGGAGTTAATCCTGACCCGGTTACACGCCGGGGGTAAGTTCACCAACGACAACTACCGCTACTCCGGTGGTTTGCACGGTGTGGGTGTATCGGTGGTGAACGCTTTATCCCGGCGCTTGGAAATTTGGGTCAAGCGCGGCGGCAAGGAATATCACCAGGCTTATGCCAATGGCGAGGCCAGCAGCGGCCTGGAAAAAATCAACAAAGTCGGCCAGCGCAACACGGGCACACGCCTGCGCTTCTGGCCCGATGCCAGTTACTTCGACAGCCCGCGCATTGCGCTATCGCGCTTAAAGCATTTACTTCGCGCCAAAGCCGTACTGTGCCCGGGCTTGAGCGTTACCCTGGAAGACGCACGCAGCAAAGAGCGCGAAACCTGGCACTTTGAAGGTGGCTTAAGCGAATACTTGAAAGCCGCATTAAAAGGCCGGGAAATCTTACCTGAACCCACGTTCTTTGGTGCTATGCAGGGCGCAGAGGAAGAAGTGGACTGGGCACTGGCCTGGCAGGCTGAGGGCGAACTCACCCAAGAAAGCTACGTCAACCTGATTCCTACCATGCAAGGAGGCACCCACGTCAACGGCCTGCGCACCGGTTTGATCGAAGCCATGCGCGAGTTCTGCGATTTACGCAATCTGCTACCGCGCGGTGTGAAGCTGGCCCCTGAAGATTTATGGGATCGCGTCAGCTACGTGGTTTCTGCCAAAGTGGGCGATCCGCAATTTAGCGGCCAAACCAAAGAGCGTTTAACCACACGCACCATTGCCGGTTTTATTTCCGGCGTGGTGAAAGACAACTTCAGCTTGTGGTTAAACCAAAACGTCGATACCGCCGAGGCCATTGCCAAGTTGGCCATTGCCAATGCGCAAAAACGCCTGCGCGATAACCGCAAGGTCGTGCGCAAGAAAGTGACCGCAGGCCCGGCCCTACCCGGCAAGCTGGCCGACTGCGCCTCCCAAGACCCTCGCCGCAGCGAGCTGTTCATTGTGGAGGGCGATTCCGCAGGTGGCTCGGCGAAACAAGCGCGTAGCCGCGATTTCCAAGCCATCGTGCCCATTCGCGGCAAGATTTTGAACACTTGGGAAGTGGAATCTACGTCGGTCTTAAAAAGCCAGGAAGTCCACGATTTAGCGGTGGCCATCGGTGTTGATCCGGGCTCCAGCGATTTATCGGGCCTGCGCTACGGCAAGATCATCATCCTGGCCGATGCCGATTCCGATGGCGCGCATATCGCCACCCTGCTCTCAGCCTTATTCTTACGCCATTTCCGCGCCCTGGTGGAAGCCGGCCACGTCTTTGTGGCCATGCCGCCGTTATTCCGAATCGACGTCGGTAAAACCGTGTTCTATGCCTTAGACGGCGAAGAAAAACGGGTCATCTTGCAGCGCATCGAAAAAGAAAAAATCAAAGGCAAAATTACCGAAACTCGCTTCAAAGGCCTGGGCGAGATGAATCCTTTACAGCTGCGCGAAACCAGTATTGATCCCGACACCCGACGCTTAGTGCAACTGACCGTCGATGATCAAGACAGCACCGATCAGCTCTTCGATATGCTGCTGGCCAAAAAGCGTTCTTCCGATCGCCGCGAATGGTTGGAAACCAAAGGAGATTTGGCAGAAAGTCTGCACTAAGCACCCATTGATCAACACTCAGACACCTTATAGAAGCAGCCCAATGCTGCTGGCGACCACGAGTATCGGGATAACAATCCGCCATGGCTGAACTGAATTACGAACGCCTGCCTTTACGCGATTTTGCGGAAAAGGCTTATCTAGACTATTCCATGTATGTGGTGCTCGATCGCGCCCTGCCGCACTTGGCCGATGGCCTGAAACCGGTGCAGCGCCGCATCATTTACGCCATGTCGGATCTGGGTCTAAGCCCGGCAAGTAAACCGAAGAAATCGGCACGTACCGTGGGTGATGTGATTGGTAAATTCCACCCCCATGGCGACTCGGCCTGCTACGAGGCCATGGTATTGATGGCGCAGCCGTTTTCGTATCGTTATCCGTTGGTGGATGGCCAGGGCAACTTTGGTTCGCCAGACGATCCGAAATCCTTCGCCGCCATGCGCTATACCGAATCGCGTTTGGCGCCATATGCCAAGGTGCTGCTGGAAGAGCTGGGCCAAGGCACGGTGGATTGGGTGCAAAATTTCGATGGCACCATTAAAGAACCCGAGCTGCTGCCCGCACGTCTACCTAATGTGTTGATTAACGGGGCCTCAGGTATCGCCGTGGGCATGTCCACCGATATTCCGCCGCATAATCTGCGCGAGGTGGCCAGCGCTTGTGTGCGTTTAATTGAAGCCCCCAGCACCAGCGTGCGCGAATTAATGGAACACGTACGCGGCCCCGATTTTCCTACCAAGGCGGAAATCATCACGCCGAAGGAAGAGCTGGCCAAGCTGTACGAAACCGGTAACGGCAGCATCCGCGCCCGTGCCGTGTGGGAACAAGACGGCAACGAGGTCATCATCACCTCCTTACCGCATCAAGCCTCACCCGCGAAAATTTTGGAGCAAATCGCCCAGCAGATTCAGGCCAAAAAGCTGCCCATGCTGGAAGATCTTCGCGATGAGTCCGATCACGAAAACCCCACCCGCTTAGTGCTGGTGCTGCGCTCCAACCGTGTCGATGCCGAACGCCTGATGTCGCATTTGTTCGCCACCACGGATATGGAGAAAAGCTACCGGGTAAACCTGAATGTTATTGGTACCAATCGCAAACCCAAGATTTACGATCTCAAAACCCTGTTGCACGAGTGGATCGAGCATCGCTTGTACACCGTGCGCCGGCGTTTGCAGCATCGTTTAAATCAGGTTCAAGATCGCCTGCATATTCTCGAAGGTTTGCTGATCGCCTATTTAAATGTGGACGAAGTCATTCACATCATCCGCACCGAAGACGATCCCAAAGCCGAACTCATAAAGCGCTTTGAGCTGAGTAATATTCAAGCCGAGGCCATTTTAGAAATTAAGCTGCGTCACTTGGCCAAGCTGGAAGAAATGAAAATTCGCGGCCAGCAAGAAAAGCTGGAACAAGAACGTGCGAAGTTAGAGTTAATTCTAGGCTCCGAGCGCCGCTTAAAAACCCTGGTACGTAAAGAAATCACCGCCGATGCCGAAACCTACGGCGACGCGCGCCGTTCGCCCATCGTTAGCCGTGCTGCGGCTGCCGCCATGAGTGAAAGCGACCTGACGCCCAGCGAGCCGGTCACCGTGGTGATGTCGCAAATGGGTTGGGTCCGTGCCGCCAAAGGCCATGAGGTGGATCCCACCACCATGAACTATCGCACCGGCGATAGCTTCAACCATGCAGCGCGAGGCCGCACACAACAACAAGCCATATTCCTAGATGACAACGGCCGAGCGTATTCGGTATTGGCCCATCAGTTACCGTCGGCACGGGGCCACGGTGAACCGTTGACCAGCCGATTCCAACAACCCACCGCAGCACCGTTCCGTGGTGTCATGCTGCAAGACCCCAGTGATAAGGTACTACTGGCTAACAGTGCCGGTTTTGGTTTTTATACCAATGTGGAAAACCTCATCAGCCGCCAGCGTAGTGGCAAGCAAGTCGTCACTATGCCAGCCGGTGCGCAGCTGTTATTGCCCGCAAAAGTATATAATCCTGAGGAAGACGCTCTGGTGGTGGGTACATCCAGTGGTTATTTGCTGTGTTATTACTTATGTGAATTACCCGAACTTTCAAAAGGTAAAGGTAATAAACTGATACAAATACCCACAGCCCGCCTCAAAAAAGGCGAAGAACAGG
>JAKSCJ010000375.1 GCA_022360675.1 Lysobacterales bacterium | reverse complement strand
GTTTTACGCTGGGCGCGATGTTTCTATTATTAACTGCGTTTAGTGCCTCGGTGCTGGCGTCTGGTTATCTTTATACAGCCAATAATTTTGCTGATGGTAATGGAGTACATGGCTATCGGGTGACGGACGATGGCTCATTGCAAGAACTGCCGGGATCCCCTTTTGCGACGGGTGGGCTTGGTGATGGGGCTTCGCCGTTTTCCCAAAACGGTGTTGTCGTAAGCCAAAACCAACGCTTATTGTTTGTGGTGAACCAAGGCAGTGATGATATCTCAGCGTTTCATATTTTACGCAGTGGCCGCTTATTACCCGTACATGGTAGCCCTTTTGATTCGGGTGGTGAGTTTCCGGTGAGCCTGGCGTTTTCTGGAAGCGTGCTTTACGTGTCGCATTTAGGACCAATTAATCTTCCCTTCGACGACATTTGTGAGGGCTGTGATCTGCGTGGATTCCGGGTGCGCTTTAATGGCTCATTACGCCCCATCGGTGGCTCTAGGGTGAGCTTAGAAACCGCACCAGCAGGTTTTCCGCTGGCGATTCAATTTAACCCTGCAGGCGACGTTTTGTTTGGGAGCCGGTTTGTTTTCAGTGAAGCCTATGAACCAGGTGTGCCCGAGCTATTTAGTTACCGTTTAAATCACCGCACCGGGCTGTTAACTGAATCACCCGGTTCGCCCTTTGCGCTGCGAGAAGGTTCTAACCAACCCATTGGATTTACCTTTAGCCCGGTCAACCCTGATCAACTATTTGTGGCAAACAGTGTTTCCGACACCCCAACTCTACAAGGAACCATGTCGACGTATTTGATGGCGGCATCGGGCCAGATTGCAGAGTTGGATTTCTCTCCTGTGGCCGCTAATAACGAGGCGGGAGAAGCGATCGCCACTTGCTGGGCTGACTTTACATCAAACGGTAAAAATTTGTATGCCACCAACACCACCACAGACAATGTGTCGCGTTTCACTGTCGATAACGCAGGCAAAGTGCAGCTCGAGGAGATCATTAATGTGCCTCCTTTCGATGCGGTGAATGACTCGCCGGTAGACATGCTGGTAACCGACGATGATCAGTTTTTATTCGTACTGCAAACCCTGGTGGGTAGTGTGGCCGGCTGGCGTATACAAGATGATGGCACTTTAGTTGAGTTGCCCAATCAACCTGTACGTTTACCGGAAGGCTCACAACCCTATGGTTTGGTGTATGTGAATCGCGGGTTTTAGTGTTGCATTTGCTACTCAACAATCCGCCTTAGGCGTTAACGCCTTAGCCCTTCTGCGGATAACGCTTAAGGCTTAGATTGTATTTGCGCTAAAAAGCTGAAGGACCGGCCCTGAACCCAGGGCCGGGTGAATATTTTTGGTGTGCTTTTAGATTTCAGCTGTTGGCGGTTGATTGTCATCTATCGATGCTGATGGTGTGTGGCATCATTGATTTTTATGGCTGGTAACGCTGGTTGAGTACTTGTTACAGATACAGTTGAATATTCTGCTATTGCCGTTGATATGCGATGGATATATGTTTTTTGTTGATGCTTTTAGTCATTATTTGAAAACGTTTTATTTAGTGTGTTATTGCTAAGTGTTGTTTTTTTTCTTCCGCCTTACGCCTTGCTGCGCTAACGCTATCTTTAACAAGGTTTACGCGCTTTTCATCTCTTACTATCGCGTGCACATTAATAGCTGTGTAGTGCGCTTTCTTAAGGAAAGCTGCGTGTTTGTTAAACGAAAAACTAAGCCTTTATTAAAGCGATGTACTTTCCGTAGTTGGAAGTAGGGAGAGCTGTATGTGCCGCGTGTTATCACGCTTACCGGGTATGAGCGTTGTCACCCTTGGTTTAATGTTATTTTCAATGTTGGGTTTATTGCTGGTTTCAACGCCATCGTTGGCGCTTGAGTATGTTTACACTGCAAATAATTACGCGAGCGGTAATGGGATTCACGGATACCGTATTACCAGCGGCGGCACGCTAGAGGAGCTGCCTGGTTCGCCGTTTGCTTCGGGTGGTTTTGGCGACGATAACTCAGCGTTCTCACAGAACGGTTTAGTGGTTTCGCCCGATCAGCAGTTTTTGTTTGCGGTTAATCATGGCAGTAACGATATCAGTGTATTCCGTGTTGCGCGGAATGGACGTTTGTTTGCGGTGGAAGGCAGTCCGTTTCCATCGGGCGGCGAGTTACCCAGCAGCTTATCGTTATCGGGTGACGTCTTATATGTTTCTTTCTTGGGTGATGCCAATGCGCCGCCTGAACAGGGCTGCGTAGGATGCGAGCTGCGTGGTTTCCGCATGCAAAGTGGTGGGGCTTTGGTGCCGATCGCCAATTCATCCATTGCGCTGGAAAATATCCCCGCAGGCAGGCCTTTAGCCATTCAATTTAATCCTGCAGGAAGTGTATTGTTTGGCAGCTTAACCATTGCATCAGCAGTGTTCGAGCTGGGTCAGCCGGAGTTGTTTAGCTATGAGCTTGATCACGAAACCGGTTTATTAAGCGCATCTCCTGGCTCTCCTTATACGGTCCGTGATGGCTCAGCCCAGCCCTTGGGGTTTGCTTTTAATCCAGCTAATCCCAGCCATGTGTACACAGCGAATGTGGTATCTGGAGTGCCCGATTTACCCAGCAGTGTTTCGGCTTACTTAATGGCGCATACCGGGCAGGTGGCGGAGTTGGATTTTTCGCCGGTGCCCGCTGAAGTAACACCGGGCGACGCCATTGCCGCTTGCTGGGCCAAAGTAACGTTTGACGGTAATAATCTCTACACTGCCAACGCGGGCTCGGATAATCTCTCCCATTTTCGCTTGGCGGAATCGGGTGAACCTACGTTGGCAGGCTTAATTGCAACGCCGACGGTGGGTAATGGCCCCAATGCGCCGGTGGATTTGCTCATTCTGCCCGGTGATCGCTATCTCTACGTATTGCAGACGGTGGGCGCGAATATTGCGGCTTGGGATATTGATCTGAATAACGGCGATTTAATTGAGCTTCCGAATCAACCCTTAGCCTTGCCGGCAGATGCCACGCCCTATGGCTTGGTATATGTGGATCGCCGCAATGGTGCTTTGATCTTGCCGCCGCCGCCCGGTCAAGACGGCGGGCGTT
>JAKSCJ010000486.1 GCA_022360675.1 Lysobacterales bacterium | reverse complement strand
TAGCCAATTTACCAGTGCACCAGTGTCGCAAGTTATACGACGCAGGCAGTATTAGCTGCCCCACCGGTGCCGAATTTCCCAATAGCCTGGAAACCGCCCAACAAAGCTACGCCGATCGCCTAAGCCAAGTTTTAGATTCTGGGCACTTCCCGCTGGTACTCGGTGGTGGGCACGAAATTGCCTATGGCTCGTTCACGGGCTTAGCGCAACATCTCGCGCAGCAACAGCACGATCAAGCGCCGCGTATCGGCATTATTAATTTCGACGCCCATTTCGACTTACGCCGTGATGCCCAGCCCAGCTCGGGCACACCGTTCCTGCAAATTGCGGAACAATGCCAACAGCGCCAATGGCCCTTCCACTATTTCTGTTTGGGCGTCAGTGAATACGCCAATACACCGGCGCTCTTCCGGCGGGCAGAGTCACACCAAGTGCAGTGGACCATGGATCGCGACACCATCTGGCCACAGGTGGCTAATGTGGAGCACCAGCTAGAGCACTTTATTCACCAAGTGGATTACCTCTACCTCACCATCTGTTTAGATGTGTTCCCCGCAGCCTACGCACCGGGCGTGAGTGCACCCTCTGCATTTGGAGTAGAAGTCAGCTTGGTGGAACATTTGATTCAAAGCATTGCCAACAGTGGCAAGTTACGCTTGGCCGACATCGCCGAAATGAGCCCCGGCTTCGATCAAGATCAACGCACGGCGCGCTTAGCGGCCCGCTTGGGCGCGCGTATTGCCAATATCGTAGCCAGCGATTAATCGCCCCGCATTTCAGTTAGGCATTCACCAGAAATTCACCCAGTTCGTTCAAAGCCGGGTATCATGCCGATCTAAGCAATCGCTAATTATCCGATTACCAATAACATTTGGAGTTGTTATGGTCGAAATGCAGATCGAATACCTGGGCGAACTTCGCTGCCAGGCCGCCCACGGCCCCTCTGGTGTGACGATTCAAACCGACGCACCGGTCGATAACCACGGCCGTGGCGAGAGTTTTTCCCCCACCGATACCGTGGCCATGGCACTGGCCGCCTGCGAACTCACCATTATGGGTATTAAAGCCAAGGACAAAGGTTGGTCTTTGGAAGGCACTAAAGTGCGCGTGGAAAAACACATGAGCGCCTCGCCACGTCGGATTGCCCGCATTGTATTGGAGTTTCAACTCCCCGAAGCTTTGGCCCCCCAACAGCGCGATTTACTACAACGCGCCGCCATGCAATGCCCGGTGAAAAACAGCCTGCATCCCGACATTGAGTTGGAACACCACTTTTAAAATACCGGCACTCGCAGCTTTGATATCACCGGAGGTAAAGCGCCTTCGGTGATGAAGTCGATCTGATTTTCAAAAATCACACCAGTCACCACACCATTCATTTCACCAGCAACCCGCGCTCAAATCCTTTCGTACCGCCTTACCCTCACTCCATCGCAGTGATCCATCGTTTTGTCCGTTGTCCACCCCTGTCCGCTGGACACTGAAAACCCGAAAAACAGCCAGCGTACGGACAACGGACATATCAACACCAGATCTAAGCTATTGATACGTAACAGCAATTAAAATTAATTATTTTTGGCACAAAAAATGCATTAACTATTGCAGTCATCAACATAATAAAGGGCTGGGCCATGGTTCAGATCAGAGACACCTCAGGGCAAGATCGCGTTATCGACAACCGTCCGCAAAAACGTCGCCGCGTCATCATTGGCACCGCATTACTGCTGAGTGCTGTAGCTACTGCGGTTTGGATGTTCCCCAGTGTTCAACAATTCAGTGCCAGCGAACATACGGTTTCGCGCGAGCGTTTACGTTTCGCCACCGTGCAGCAAGGTGCGTTTGTACGCGATATCTCGGTAACCGGCCAAGCGGTGGCAGCCGTGCGCCCCACCCTGTATAGCTCAGCGCCCGGCACCGTCACTTTATCGGTCCAGGCGGGTGAGCAAGTGCAGCAAGGGCAATTATTGGCCCAGATCGATAGCCCCGAGCTTAAAAATCGTTGGCAGCAAGAAAGCGCCAGCCTCACCAGCTTAACTCTAGACGGCGAACGCGAAACCATTAATGCACGCCAAGAAAGTCTGCGTTTACAACAAACTGTCGATTTAGCACGCGTGAGCTTTGAAGCAGCCCAGCGCGAATTGGCTCGAGCCGAACAATCGTGGCAAAAACAACTCATTAGCCGCCAAGATTTCGAGCGCCGTCAAGACGAAGTGGCCAGCGCCAAACTCGCTCTGGATCACGCCAGCCAAGATGCGCAATTGGCCGAAGAACGTTTGGCCTTTGAAGCCCGTGCCCGGGTGTCGACCTTAGAGCGCCAACAACTAGTGGTGGACGAACTCCAACGCCAACTGAACGCCTTATCTGTTCATTCTCCGGTGAACGGCATCGTGGGCAATTTACAAATTGCCCAAAAAGAAGTGGTGGCCTTAAACCAAGCCTTACTCACTGTGGTGGACTTAAGTGCTTTGGAAGTAGAGCTCAATATTCCCGAAACCTATGCCGAAGAACTGGCGCCCGGTATGGAACTCGCGGTGAGTTATCGCAACACCGATTACAACGCCTTACTCAGTACCATCGCGCCCGAGGTAAGCCAAGGCCAAGTCATCGCCCGCGCCCGCTTCTCTGCCGAAGCGCCGGCCCAACTCAAACAAAACCAGCGAGTGAGCGCACGCATTGTATTGGCTGAAAAAGATCAAGCCACCATCGTTGAGCGTGGTCCCTTCTTAAGCAGCGCTCAGGGCAGCGTGGCCTATGTGGTGGATGGCAACTACGCCCATCGCCGAGCCATTCAAACGGGTGCTTCCAGCATTAATAGTGTGGAAGTTTTACAAGGCCTAGCGCTGGGCGAACAAATTATTTTGTCGGATTTAAGCGAGTTCGGTCGCGCCGAAACCATCCGCATCAGCCAATAGTTTTTTTTAAGCGGGCAGCAAGACTTTATCAAGTACTAAGTTTGCTGCTGGCTACAACAATTTTTAACTTTATTTTTTATTTTAAGGGCACTGCCATGTTAGCAATGAACAACATCAGCAAGGTTTTTCGCACCGATTTAGTCGAAACCCATGCCTTGCGCGATTTCAACTTACAAGTAAACGAAGGTGAGTTTGTCTCTGTAACCGGCCCTTCAGGTTCAGGTAAAACCACCTTTTTAAACATTGCAGGCTTACTGGATGATTTCAGCCATGGTCAATATGTTTTAGATGGCGAAGATGTAAGCGGTTTAAACGATAACGAACGCTCGCGTATTCGTAATGAAAAAATCGGCTTTATCTTCCAGAGTTTTAATCTGATTCCTGATCTCAATATTCGCGATAACGTGGAAGTGCCTTTACGTTATCGTGGTTTAAGTGCCAACGACCGCCGCCAGCGTATCGAAAAAGCATTGAGCATTGTGGGCTTAGCCTCTCGGGCCAAGCACTTACCTGCACAACTGTCCGGCGGCCAACAACAACGCGTGGCCATTGCCCGTGCGCTAGCTGGCGAACCCCGTTTATTGCTGGCCGACGAACCCACCGGTAATTTGGATTCCATGATGGCGCGACAAATCATGGAACTACTGGAAAGCATTCATAGCAATGGCACCACCATCATTATGGTAACCCACGATGCCGAGTTATCACGCCGTGCTACCCGCAATGTGCACATTATGGATGGCCAAGTCAGCGAAATTAACTTGCACGAACAAATGCAAGCCAACGTAGCTCAGGCTTAGGAGTGATTCCATGTTGCTTTATGAATTCAAACTAGCTTTTAAAAGCCTGCGCAAAAACCCGATACTCAGCAGCTTAATGATCGGCGCCATCGCTTTAGGCATTGGTGTGTGCATGATTACCGTCACCATGTTTTATTTGATGTCGGGCGATCCGATACCGCATAAAAGTGATCGTTTATTCGCTGTGCAAATCGACAGCTGGAGTAAAGAACGCCCTTACACTGGCAGCACCAATGAAATGCCCTTTCAGCTAACCTGGCCCGACAGTACGGCCTTGATGAACCGTGCGCCCGATTTTCCACAAACGGCCATGTTTAAAAGCTCCATGATTATTGAGCAGCTCCAGCAAGGCAGTGAGCTACGCCGTGAAATTGTCCGTATCACCGGGCGCGACTTTTTCTCGATGTTCGATTTGGAATTTATCTACGGCACCAGTTGGACTGAAGAAATGGAGCAGCAAGCTCAGCAAGTTGTGGTCTTAAGCGAAACGGTGAACAACGAATTATTCAATGGCCAAGATAGTGTTGGTGAAAGTATTCGTGTGGATGATCGTGAGTATCGAGTCGTTGGTGTGGTGAAAGACTGGAATCCTGTGCCTAATTTTTACGATCTTAACAATGGCTCCATTGAAGATCCTGAAGCCATGTATCTGCCTATCAGTTTAAGTGAACCGCTAGCCATGACCACTGCCGGTAATACCAATTGTTGGAAGCCCAGCACCGGCAGTGGGCCGCAAGCGGTGTATCAGTCGGAATGTGTGTGGACCCAGTACTGGGTCGAGCTTAAGAATGCCGACGAAGTGGCCGAGTATCGAAATTTCTTAGAAGGTTACTACGCCGAACAGCAACAGCTTGGTCGTTTTGAGCGCCCGCAAAAAGTGGCCGTGAGTAATGTGCGGGAATGGCTCAACATTAATCAAGTGGTCGAAAACGATAACCGGGTCTTAGTGGGCTTGGCCTTCATGTTTTTAAGTGTGTGCGTGTTTAATACCGTGGGTTTAATGCTGACCAAATTCTTGGGCCGTTCGAAAGAAACCAGTATTCGCCGTGCCTTAGGCGCTACGCGCATGACCATTTTGCGCCAGCACTTAGTTGAAGTGAGCAGTATCGGTTTTGTAGGCGGTATTTTAGGTTTATTCCTCACTTGGGCTGGGCTATCGGTCATCAAGTTCGCCACCGATATTCCCGAACAGCTCTTACATCTCGACCTTCAACTCATGGCGCTGGCTTTAATCTTGGCCTTACTCGCCACTTTAGCGGCAGGTCTTTATCCCAGTTGGCACATTGGTCGCATTAGCCCCGCACGCTACTTGCGCACATAAGGAACTGAACGATGGAAATTCGCCCAATCTTAAGCGCTATGTTGCGCAATAAAACCGGCGCCATTTTGATCGCACTGCAAATTGCCTTCACATTAGCAGTGGTCACTAACGCCTTCTTTATCATTTACCAACGTTGGGAAAAAATTAACCGCCCTAGCGGTATGGATATGCACAACATCGTCACCAGCCGCGTGCAATGGGTGGGGCAAGATGTCGATTACAAAGCCGAGATCTTACGCGACCTCGAAGCACTCAAAGCAATTCCCGGCGTCACTCATGTCACCACCTCAAATGCGATTCCCTTAAGTGGCGGTGGTTCATCTCGTGGCGTGAGCGCCGAGCGCACGGAAGACACCGAGTGGACCGCCACAGGCTCTTTTTTACTTACCCAAGATGGTCTCGACAGCCTGGGTTTAAACCTGGTTTCGGGCCGGAACTTTACCCTTAACGATGTGGTTTGGTTCGATCCAGAAGTTGATGAATTAGCGCAAAACGTGATTATCACTCAAGCGCTAGCCGAGCATATTTACCCCGACGAAAATGCTGTGGGCAAAACCTTGTACATGAACGACTCCGAACTCACCGTGATCGGTATCGTCGAGCGTATGCATGGTTCCTGGGTGTCGTGGAGTGGTTTGGAACGCAATATGCTGGTGCCCATGGTGTTTCCGGGCAGTTCTATCAGCTACATCATCAGAACCCAGCCGGGGTTGACGGAGGAAGTACGCAGCCAAGTGAAGCAAACCCTTTTGGATATTAACAATCGCCGAGTCATTCGTCGTATTCGTGTACTCGAAGATGTAGCCACCTCCAGCTACGGTTCCGATAGCGACATGATGGTGATTCTCAGCTCCGTCGTCTGCTTATTGTTGCTGATCACCGTGGTGGGCATTGTGGGCTTGGCCGCGTTTTCTGTGAACCAACGCACCCGCCAGATTGGTACCCGTCGTGCCTTGGGTGCACGTCGCTACCAAATCTTGCGTTATTTCTTGGTTGAAAACTGGCTGATCACCTCCATCGGTTTAACTCTGGGTGTGCTCTTAGCTAGCGCCTTTAACTACTATCTCGTGGTGCATTTTGAGCTGGAACGGCTAGACTGGTTCTACATTCCCATGGGCATGGCGATTTTATGGCTGCTGGGTTTATTTGCGGTTTACGGACCGGCCCGCCGCGCCTCCATGGTGTCGCCCGCCATTGCCACGCGCACGGTGTAAAGTCGCATCACATCATCAATCGTGAGCTGCCAACTGCGGCTCACGATACGCCATCTGCTTCGCCGACTGAGGATTCACAACAAAGCGCATGCACACGATACTCATCATTGACGATAACCCGGCCGTGTTCACCGCACTCGACGTGCTGTTTTCACTGCACGATTACAGCACCGTGTATGCCGAAAGCCCCGAACAAGGACTTTCCATGGTGCAGGAAAACAGTGGCATCGACTTAGTCATTCAAGACATGAATTTCAGCGCCGATACCACCAGTGGCGAAGAAGGTGTGGCCTTATTCCACGCCATTCGCCAACACAATCCACACTTACCGGTCATCTTGCTCACCGCTTGGTCGCATCTGGAGCAAGCCGTTGCCTTAGTTAAAGACGGCGCCGCCGATTACCTCAGCAAGCCTTGGGACGACGACAAACTCGTCATTACCGTTAAGAACTTACTCCAACTGGGCGCGTTAAGCCGCCACCAACAACATCAAATCAGTGCCGGGCAACGACGCCGCGATGAGCTGGCGCAAGAATTTAATCTTGCAGGCTTGATCTACGAGAGCGAAGACATGCACACCCTGGTGGCCACCGCTGTGCGTGTGGCCAAGGCCGACGTACCCGTGCTCATTACCGGCCCTAACGGTTGTGGCAAAGAAAAAATTGCGGAACTCATTCAGGCCAATTCCCAGCGCCAGCAAAAGCCCTTTGTGCGCGTCAATATGGGCGCGCTTCCTGCTGATTTATTGGAAGCCGAGTTATTTGGCGTAGAAGCTGGCGCTTATACCGGCGCACAAAAAGCACGTCCTGGCCGTTTCGAAGCCGCCCACGGCGGCACCTTATTTTTGGACGAAATTGGCAATCTGCCCTTGTCGGGCCAGGTGAAATTATTACGGGTTCTGCAAACCGGTGAATATCAGCGCCTGGGTAGTCACGAACCCCTGCACGCCGATGTACGCATCGTGAGTGCGACCAATTCCGATCTCAACGCCGCTATTGCCGCTGGCGATTTCCGCGAAGACTTGCTGTATCGCTTAAATGTGATTGAACTGCGTATCCCTGCTTTGGGCGAGCGACCCGACGATATCCTGCCCTTGGCTCGACGCTTTTTAGAATCGCCCTATGAGCTCAGCCCCGAGGCCGAACAACGACTTCGCGATCACCCTTGGCCTGGTAATGTGCGCGAACTAGAAAACTGTATGCAACGAGCCATGCTGCTGTGTGCCAAGCATCAAATTCAGGTCAATGATCTGGGCTTGCCCGCGCTCAAAACACCATCAACAACCGTTACCAAGGCGACTAGCGCCCACGCTGTCATCAACAACGCCACAGCACCAACAAGTAACCAGCGCGACGAACCCAACGAGCAACAAATTCGCCAGGCATTGGATCAAGCAGGTGGTGTGGTCTCGGCGGCCGCGCGCGAGCTGGGTATGAGTCGTCAATCGTTGTATCGCCGCCTTGAGAAATTTGGCATTAAAGGAGCTTAATCGGCCATGCCTTTAGGTCTTCATCGACAACAACGGCTACCGCGCCGCGGACAAAGGCGTTGGTCTTTATCTGGGCAAATGTTGTTGTTGTGCAGCGTTTTAGTGGGCCTGGCCACATCGGTGGCCGTGGGTTTATTGGCGGTTTCTCAACATCTTTATCCGATGCCTTTAGGCTTGGTGGCCATTCTCACTTTAGCCATCGTGATTCCCATTAGCTCCAGCGTGGTGTATTGGTTTTTCCAACCCCTAATTCATCGTTTAAACGCTTTGTGTGATGGTGCTGCCAATTTTTGCGAAAACGATTTCAGCACCAGCATCGCCAGCGGTCGTAACGACGAGGTGGGCGATGTGATTCGCGCGTTTAACCACGTTGGGCACATTCTGTGCGAAGAGCGGCGCAATATCTTCCAACGCGAACTGTTACTCGATACGGTTTTACAAGCAGCGCCCCTGGCATTGGTATTAACCGATACCCGGCAACGCGTCATCTACGCCAACCCCCACGCGCGCCAGCTGTTTTTGGCGGGCCATAAGATGGAGGGTTTCGATTTCGATGGCGTGCTAGAAGACACGCCCCCCACTCTGCGTGAAGCCATTTTGGAACGACGCCAAGGCCTCATCAGTGTGGAGCAAGAGGGTGAAACCGAGATTTATCATCTCTCACACCAAAACTTTGTGCTGAACGCCCGCGATCACGAGCTGCATCTACTAAAGCCCATGACCCGCGAACTGAACCGCCAAGAAGTGGCAACCTGGAAGAAAGTGATTCGCGTGATTAGCCATGAATTGAATAATTCGCTGGCACCCATCGCCTCGCTGGCCAACTCAGGTTTGCAGATGAGCCATCAATGCCTGAACGACAGTAGCTTCGTGCCCAGCAAGCTACCCTTGATCTTCACCACCATTGCCGAGCGCAGTCAGCATTTACACGGCTTCATTGAAGGCTATGCTCGCTTTGCACGCCTACCCCGCCCCCAGGCCCGCTGGGTGCATTGGGGCGAGTTTTTGGTTCGGGTCAACGAAACCCAACAGTTTCAGCTCGAAGGCGATGTTCCCACGGCGCCCGCTTATTTCGATCCGGTACAGCTAGAACAAGCGCTGATTAATCTCATCAAAAATGCCCACGAAGCAGGCTCGACAGCCGATGAGGTGCGTTTACAACTCCAAGACAATGAGCATGGCGTACGTATTCATGTGAAAGACCGGGGCAGCGGTATTAGCGAGGTGGTCATGACGAACGCCATGCTGCCTTTTTATTCCACTAAGAAATCGGGCAGCGGCCTGGGGCTGGCCCTATGTCGTGAAATCATGGAAGCCCACGACGGCCGTATCACCATTACCAACCGCCACGGCGGCGGCAGCCGGGTGAGTTTGTGGTTGCCCAAACCCCAAAAAACAGCAAGCAAAACCACCCATTCGTCCTTTAAAGCTACAGATTCGAGCCATGAACAACAAAACGTTCAAAAATAACTGCGACCAAATGAGCATTTCCTGCGTCTAAGTTTTAAACCTTAGTTGCACTATGGTTGTCTGTATAGATGACCGTTACATAAATCCGGGCTTTTGTACCCGGCAAGTTGTGAAATTGAGTCCCGCACGGCCCACTTTCACATCCTAAAAACAAAGTAAGAACGAGGCGAACCACCATGTTCCGAGTCACCAGTCACAAAGCGATAAATATTCCACATCGGGTTGCTTTGCTTGCCGGACTCATTGCACTCAGCAGCTGGGCCTGGACCCAGCAAGCAAGCCACCGAAATGAACAAGGTCTAACCTTGCAACAGGAGCTTAGCACCGCTGCGGTGCAAGAAGGCGGTCAAGTCCTGTTGGATATCGGGGTTTTACTGTTGTTG
The DNA here is from genome assembly GCA_022360675.1 of Lysobacterales bacterium. Classification (GTDB taxonomy): domain Bacteria; phylum Pseudomonadota; class Gammaproteobacteria; order Xanthomonadales; family Wenzhouxiangellaceae; genus JAKSCJ01. Next base: position 406 of record JAKSCJ010000486.1, on the reverse strand, counting down.
AACAACAACAAGTAAGCAACGCTCCAGGAAAAATTCGCGCCCGATGCAGCCCTTGCATCGGGCCATCCTCAGATCATCCCACCGCCCTACGCTCCCACTAGGTGTATTACTTAGTCGCTACAGCAGCGCTTTTTCCACCTGTGTAACACACCACTAACACACCCTCCAAACACCTCAGCCGTCATTTCTTACGCTTACATCCCATCCAGATAAATTCTGTAAGAGCCTGTTTTTAATAGATTAAGCAATACTCATCAGCATTTTTTCTCAATAAAATCACACACAGCTATTGCACGCAGAGTTATGGTGTTGTAGTCTTGTACTACACCTAGACGATACCACACTGGAGTTTTCGTCATGTTACGAACAACGCGTCATAAAACAGTACACATTCCTCATCGCTTGG
>JAKSCJ010000183.1 GCA_022360675.1 Lysobacterales bacterium | reverse complement strand
TGCAGAGGTTTAAGCTGCTTGCCGTTGAATAAAACGTGTAGCAGATTTTGAAATACGAGAAAGGCCAGCAATTGCTGGCCTTTTTTTATAGCGCATTACCGATACCCGCAACAGCTTGGACCCGCTAAGGTGCGCGTAGCACCGCCATGGGACTGCTCTGCAAGACCCGGCGGTTACCCAGCCAGCCTGTAATGGTGACAATGCTGGCGCCCAGCACTAAACCGATGATGAATAAACCGGGGCGCGGTGCATAGGGTAGATCGAACAAGCGAATACTCACCAACCAACCGGCAAACCACGAGAACAGCGCTGCGATGCCGCCCGCCAAAGCGCCCATGAGCGCGTATTCCAGCAACCAGCCCTTTAACACAAAGGCTCGCGGTGCGCCTAAAGTGCGCAAAATAGCGGCTTCTTTTCGCCGTTCGCCACGGGCAGCCTGGATCGCGGTGATCAACACCAACAAACCAGCGGCTAAGGTAAACACAAACACAATCTGTGCCGCGCGGCTAACTTGGGCGATGATATCGCGCACGCGCTGCAAGATGGCGTCGGTATCGAGTACAGAAACATTGGGAAAGTTCTGCGACACGGCACGATCTAAACCCTGTTGGTCTTCGGGTAAATAAAAGCTGGTGATGAGATTGTGTGGAATCTGCTGGGCGGCTTCTGGATTCAATAAGATGAAGAAATTCACCTGGAACGAATCCCAAGTCACATCGCGAATGTTCTGCACTCGCGCTTCAATTTCCACCTCACCAATACGGAAGCCGACTCTATCGCCGGGTTTTAGGTTTAATGGCTCGGCCAAACGACTGGCCAAAGACACCTGGGCCTGAGTCCGGTCGTCGTCCCACCATTCACCGGCCACCATCTCGTTGGCTTTGGGGAAGTTTTCGCGCCACGATAAATTCGTGCTGCCACGCAAACGTTCTTCCGCCAATGGATCATCGTAGTTGGAAGGATCGGGAATCTGCCCATTAATGGTGGTGATCTTACCCACGGCCAGAGGCTCGAGCTGGAAGTCATCCAAGCCTTGGGCCTGCAATAACTGCTGAACCCCTGTGCTTTGATCGGGCTGAATATTCAGCAAAAATCGATTGGGCGTGCCATCGGGCAGACTGGTTTGCCAGGTGCTGAATAAATCGGCGCGCACAATACCCAATAACAACATGGCGGTGATGCCCAAACCAATGGCGGCGGTTTGTAAGGCATTGCCGCGTGCGCGTCGGGTAATGCTACCCAAAGCATAGCGCCAAGCCGGGCCCATATCGGGCAGGGCTTTATGCACCAAGGTAATGAGCAAACGGGCCGCCACCATCAACACGAGCAGTAGCACACTAGAGCCACCCACCAAGGCAATCGTCAGCGAGTAACTTTGCAGTTGGCCCATGGCCAGCACCAAAATACCGATCAGAGCCGGAATATAGGCCCATAAACTTAAACGTGAGCGTTCTTCATCGCCATGCAAAACTTGGCGCGGCGGTACTTTGCGCAGCGCCCAAATCTGGGGCAGGGCAAAGGCTAAGGTCAGTACAATCAAGTATAAGACTACGAAAAACAGCCAGCTTATTCCTGCGCTGGGTAAGGCTTCACGCGAAGCGCTTTCCAGGCTACTGGCCAAGGCCCAATGGCCTAAATAGCCCACCACCAAACCCGGCAGTAAGGCGGCGAAGCTGACATAAAAGACCTTGGCGCAGTAGATCTGCATGATAGGACGCCACGTCTCGCCCATGCAGCGTAATAAGGCCACAGTGCTACGTTGGCTGCTGGCATAGCGCTCGGCCGATAACCAAATGGCAATGGCGGCCAGCAACACCGCCGTTAGCGCGGCCATGGAGAGGAATTTTTGTGCCTGACCCAGGGCATCGTTGCCGCGATCTTCGGCGTCTTCCAGTGTCAGCACACGAATGCGATCTTGGTTGGCGTTCTCTAGATCGGCCTGAAAGGCGCTTAACCCTGAGTTTTCGCCCGCCACCAGTAAGCGGTAATTTAAACGTGCGCCCTCACCGAGCAACTCGGCCTGGCGGGCGTCGTCTAAATTCATGAAAAATCGCGGCGAGAGACTGAAGAAATTTCCGGCGCGGTCGGGTTCGTAACGCACCACTTCGTCCACGGTGATCACCATGGAGCCGATCTCTACCTGAGCGCCCGGCTCAATACCTAAATCGTTAAAAACGCGGGGTTCGGCCCAGGCGTGGCCCGGTGGTGGCAGGTAATCGACATCGCGACTTTCGCTGCCCAAATCGGCGCTGGTTTGTAAGGTGCCGCGCAGCGGGTAAGCGTCGCTTACGGCTTTTACCGCCACCAATAGATTGTCATCACCCGCAAAGACCACTGAAGGAAAGGTGATGGTTTCGGCAGTGGTGAGTTGGTGTTTTGCCGCGCTGTCGTAAATGTCTTGAGGAATGACCTGACGTGAAGCCACCACCGTATCGGCGGCCAGCAATTCACCGGCCTGGCTCAGTAAGGCTTGTTCCAAGCGGGCGCTGAACACTAAAACGGCGGTGAGTGCGGCACAGGCCACCACTAAGGACCAATACAAAGTGGCTAAAGCACCCACACCGCGCTCGCGCTGCCACAAACGCCAGGCTAGTCGCAGCGGGTTCATGATGCGGCCTGCATGCTAGGCGTTTTTTCCACCAAACCGCCGTTTTCTAACCATAGTTGGCGATCACAGCGAGCGGCCAAACCCGGATCGTGAGTCACCATCAGCAGGCTCACACCCTGTTCGCGCTGGAGTTGGAATAGTAAATCGGCAATTTGCGCACCGGTTTGGCTATCCAGGTTACCGGTGGGTTCGTCGGCTAACATTAAATCGGGTTGCACGCAAAAGGCGCGAGCGATGGCCACTCGTTGTTGCTCACCACCCGATAACTCACCCGGGTAATGATCTAAACGGTGCGATAAACCTACGGCTTCTAACGCTTTTTCGGCATTGGGCCGGGGCAGGCTGTCGCCGCTGACTTCCAGCGCCAACATCACATTATCGCGCGCTGTGAGGGCCGGAATTAGATGGAAAGACTGAAACACAAAGCCTAAACGTTGACGCCTGAGTTGTGCTCGCTGGTCTTCGTCCATACCCATTAAGGATTGCCCCAGTAAATGGATATCGCCGCCGCTGGCTTGGTCTAAACCGGCGAGTAGGCCCAACAGGGTGGATTTTCCGGATCCTGAGGCGCCCATTACAGCCACAGACTCACCGCGGTGTAAATTCAGATTCACATCGCGCAGAATGTGAAGCTCACCTTGATCGGTGGAAACCGACTGACTTAATTGGGTACAGCTTAATATGATTTCGCGTTGTTGCATCTTGCTTTTATCCGTTGTGTTTCTTGCCTGGCAGCCCAGTGCTCAAGCCAGTCCTGAGGTCAATCATTCGGCCCAAAGTGCGGTGGGTCAAGCCTCGTCTCAAAATCAAAACGCCGCAGTGATGGTGCTGGGCGACAGTTTGAGTGCGGCCTATAACATTCCACAGCAATCCGGCTGGGTGGCTTTGCTGGAAAACCGTTTAAACGAACAGCATACCGACACCCACTGGCAAGTCATTAATGCCAGTATCTCGGGCGAAACCAGCGGTGGCGGTGCCAGCCGTATCGAAGGCTTGCTTAATCAGCACCAACCGCGCGTACTCATTTTGGAGTTGGGCGGTAATGATGGCCTGCGTGGCCTGTCGTTAAAACAGTTTCGTGCCAATCTAGAGAAAATTATCCAATTGTCACGAAACCAGAACGTGAACGTGTTGCTGGCCGGTATTCAAATTCCCACCAATTACGGAGCCGTGTATCGCCGCCGTTTCGAAGCCGTGTACACCGACTTGGCCGAATCCTACCAGTTGTCGATGATTCCCTTCCTGCTGGAGCATGTTGCGGATAAACCCGAGCTCATGCAAGGCGACGGTATTCATCCTAATGCTCAGGGCCAGCCCCAAATTCTGACGAATGTGTGGCCTTATTTGGAACCGCTGCTGAATTAGTTGATGAATTTAGGGAATCCTTAACAACCGTTATTCACTACCATCGGGCCTGCAGGCTAAAAAGGAAATAGGATGAAAGTCACGTTAATTCAGGCACAACTGGAACAATCGGCCGCAGCGGCCAATCGAGCGGTGCTCAGCGCGATGATTCAGCAAGCGCCCGGCAGCGATTGGTATGTACTGCCAGAAACGTTTGCCACCGGCTTTTTGGGCGATGGCGATCGTGAACCCGAAACCATGAACGGTGAATCCATTCAATGGATGCAAGCACTCGCTCAAGAACAAAAGGCTGCCATCTCCGGCAGCTTGGTGATCAGCGACGAAGATCAGCGCTTGAATCGTTATGTGCATGTGAACGCCCAAGGCCAGGTGCAGGCTCATTACGATAAACGTCATTTATTCGGCTACGGGGGCGAGGATCAACGTTATCAAGCAGGCCAAGAGCGGGTGGTTTATCCCTTTGAACATAATGAACACACGTGGCAAATCTGCCCGCAAATCTGTTACGACTTACGTTTTCCTGTGTGGTGTCGTTATCAAAACGATTACGAAGTCTTAGTGTTTGTGGCCAACTGGCCCGTCAAACGAGTGGCCGCATGGCAGCATTTACTTAAAGCCCGCGCCATCGAAAATCAATGCTATGTGATTGGTGTGAACCGTGCCGGACCCGATGGAAAAGGCGTTATGTATGGCGGTTGCAGTGCGGTTTACGGACCATTGGGCGAAACTTTGGTTGAGCTAGGCCAAACACCTGCAGCAGTCACCGTTGATCTGCAACAGCAACAAATCCAACAGATACGCGAGCAATTACCCTTTCTTAAAGATGGCGATGGTTTTGTGCTTCAATAAGTATGTTGCTTTATGCAGTAAGCGATAAAGTTGAGTTTAAGAAAAGGCATCAATCATGATGCCCTTTGATGTGAATTATTAAAAAATACTAACTGTTGTTGTTTGCAATAAAGTGCTCACGATTAATCATGTTGATGGCCGTGTCAATCAATCAAAAAGCTGCATCTGACCCAATTTATAAAGCACTGATATATCTAAATACTACGTTATTAAATTTTGACGAATAAGAATTGTTATCAATTTATTCATTTTGGCTTAATTTTATATATGTAAAAAAGT
>JAKSCJ010000383.1 GCA_022360675.1 Lysobacterales bacterium | reverse complement strand
GGCCGTTTATCTTCGGTAACTTCCGCGCCATGTTAGAAGCCAATGCGCGCAGCACGGCCATGTTGTTTTATTTGGATAACCGGGTGAACTCAACGCCTAATCCGAATGAAAACTACGGTCGTGAGTTACTCGAACTGCATACCTTAGGCGCCGTAGAAAACTACTACGGCTTTATTCCACCCGACCAAGTGCCCACCAATGTGGATGGCCAACCTGCCGGATATGTAGAAGCCGACGTGCTTGAAATTGCCCGTTTGCTGACCGGTTTTGGCGTTAACGATGGCAACGATGGCGCACCGGATATCGGTACGTTTTTATATCGCCCCGAACGCCACGATGACGGCACAAAAACGGTGGTGGGTTTAGAGATTCCCGGCAGTGGTGAATCTGAACTGGCGGTGGTGTTGGATCACCTGGCCAGCCATCGCGGTACGGCCGAGTTCATTTGTTGGAAGCTGGCAGTGCGGTTGATTGGCGATGGCTTTGATGCCAGCGATGCCTTAATTCAACGTGCCGCCGATATCTTCCAAGACAACTGGCAAGAGAGCAATCAGCTGGAGCTGGTGTATCGCAGCCTGATTTTGTCGCAAGAATTCAAAACCCGCTGGGCCGATAAAGCCAAGCGCCCGATCGAAACCATTATGGCTTCACTTCGTGCCGCCGGCAGTAGTTACACCTTCGAGCCACGCCAACGCGATGACATTCCCTTGGTGGCTGACCGCAACGGTTTATTTAATGCCTTCAACGATACCGGCCAGGCTTTGTTTGTGTTTGAGCCACCCACCGGTTATCCGGAAGATCGTGGCATTTGGCAGGGGGCGGGGCCGTTAATTCAATCGTGGCGAGCCATTACCCGCTTTATTCGCGAAGACGACGCCGACAATGTGCTATTTGCCAATGTTGCCGAAACCACCAACAACTTACTCCCGCTAGCCGAGCGTACGCCTAATCTGATTGTGGATTTTTGGCTAAATCGCATCTTAGGCTTTGAAATTGCGGCAGGCAAAAGAGACGTGATGGTGAACTTTGTTGCCCAAGGTGGCGATCCCGATGCCGAGATCAGCGCCGACACCGACAACATCACCAATAACAGTGACTACCAGCGCCGAATTCGGGGTTTGGTGGAACTGATCACCATGTCACCTGAATATATGTCGCGCTAGGAGTAAGAACCATGACTATAGGACGTAGAGCGTTTCTTTCCGGTGCAGCTTCTGCAGCGGCAATTGGTAGTAACCCCCGTTTGGTATTTGGCCAAAGTGGCCAGGGGTTTAACGATGAAGTCTTTATTTATGTCTTTATGCGTGGTGGGCTCGATGGCTTAAGCCTTTACGCGCCGGGCTCAGGGCATCCTGACCGTGGCAATTATGAAGGTCTGCGCACCAGCGAAAGTGTTCGTTTGCCGGTTTCAGGGCCCAATGCCGTGCTGCCTCTGGCCGATGGCTTTGGACTCAACTCGGCGGCAGCACCCTTGCACGATTTATGGACTGAGGGCGACTTAGGTTTGGTGCACGCGGTGGGCTTGCCCATTGTGAATCGCAGCCACTTTGAGGCCGAACGTTTTATTGAGTTCGGCACGCCGGGCAATGCCGAGCGTGGTATTCCCGGAAGCCGACTCACTGCCGATGGTTGGTTAACACGGCATTTGAACTCAGCAACAAACCTGCCACCGGTGATCACTCTACCGGCGGTGGTGACGGAAAGCCGCACCACCTTATCGTTCTTGCGCTCCAGTTCGGTGGTGAGTTTACGTTCGCCGGGTATTTTCGACTTTGCTGAAACCACCAGCGGCAATATAGAAGAGCAAATCGAAGATGCGTTGCAAGCCATTTATGCACAAGACGGCACCGACTTAGGTGCCGCTGGCGATTTGGCGCTAACCGCGTTGACCCAGGTGGAAGAAATCTTCAGTGGTCTAAACAACTTCGATTACAACGAGTCGCTACCGGCCTCGGCCCGTTATCCCACTTTTGTGGCGAACAACGGCCAAACCCGTTTGCACACCATCAGCGATAAGCTCATCACCCTATCGCGTCTGATCAAAGCCGATGTAGGTTTGCGGGTTTCGCAAGTGAATGTGGGCGGTTGGGATGATCACACCGACTTGGGTGCCTTACCTGAAGGCGTGAATGATTCCAGCGGTAATTACTACAACCGTATTGAAACCGTTTCGCGCGCCGTTGAGGCTTTCTGGAACGATATGCGTGGCATGGCCAATGATCCACGTGACTTCACGAACCGAGTCACTATGGTGTTCCAAAGTGAGTTTGGTCGCCGCGCACGTAACAATAACGACAACGGCACCGATCACGGCGCGGGCAATATGATGATGTTATTGGGTGGCAATGTGAACGGTGGCCAATTCCACGGCACGTGGCCGGGATTAGGCCCTGATGATCTGCAAAATAACTCGGATTTGCGCATCACCACCGACTTCCGCCAAGTGTTGGGTGAGGTGTTGATTCGTCGTTTGGGCAATAACCAGTTTGGCTCGGTGTTCCCCAATTATTACGATTTCGAACCCATGGGTGTGGTGGATGGCCCGCTGATCTTCCCCGATTACGGCCCAGACAACAGTCTGTTTAGCGATAGCTTCGAGTAGCCTTGAGCAGGTTTTCTAAGCAATGATTAAGAAACGGGGGCGCAATGCCTCCGTTTTTTTCTTCATCCCTTTTTCTTGCAGCTTTCTACAGCCTACAAATGCCATAAAGCCTTCACTTTTTGCGCCAGCTTGGCACAATGGGAGTTAGCGTTAGCAATGAGCGAGGTGGGCTATGGGCATTGAGCGCTTAACTGATTTTGTTGCCAGTAGAGATCATCTGCTGGTGATTACCGGCGCGGGAGTCAGTACGGGTTCAGGCATTCCCGATTATCGCGATAGCGATGGTCAGTGGAAGCGAAAACAACCCATGTACTATCAAGAGTTTATTGCCGAAGACAGCGCGCGCCAGCGCTACTGGGCACGCAGTATGTTGGGCTGGCCACTGTTTGCCTCGGCTGAACCCAATGCCAATCACCGGGCTTTGGCACAGATTCAATCCCAAGGGTTTGTGCGTGGCCTCATTACGCAAAATGTCGACGGCCTGCATCAAGCCGCAGGCAGTGAGGCGGTGATTGATTTACATGGTCGTTTAGATCAAGTGATTTGCCTGAACTGCCAGCAAACCTTAAGCCGCCAAGCCTTCCAGCAGCAACTCGAACAAGAAAACCCCCATTGGCAGGCCCAACAAGTACAAATGGCACCCGATGGCGATGCCGATTTGGGTGGGGCGAATTATCGCGATTTTTGTGTGCCAGCCTGTGCCCATTGCGGTGGCGTTTTGAAGCCCGATGTGGTGTTTTTTGGCGAAAATGTGCCACGCCAGCGTGTACAAGAAGCCCATGCGCTTACCCAAGCCAGCGATGGCATTTTGGTGCTGGGTTCGTCTTTGATGGTGTGGTCGGGTTTTCGTTTTGTGCGCGCCGCCGCTGAACACGGGGTGCCGGTGATGGCGGTGAATCAAGGAAAAACCCGTGCCGACGATTTACTCAGCTACAAGCTCGAAGCCAATTGTGAGCAAACCCTCAGCGCTTTAGCAGCAGCACTGCCCATGCGACCGGTGCCGAGCTTTGCCTGAGTGGGTAACACTGAGCGATTGACTTGTAAAAAAACGGCAGCACAAAGGCTGCCGTTTTGCATCGATAAGGCCGGAACTGACTTATTGCTCGTCTAAATCGCCCAAGCGCAAAGCAAACACCTCAGGCAGTACGGTGCCGGGAATACCAATGAAGCCAATCTCGAAACGTTGTTGGCTGATATTCTCGGTGGGCACTTCAAACTCGGTAATACGTTCGCTTTCAATAAAGCGTAAAAAGCAACTGGGAATATTGCGACTAATACCGTCGAACTGCTGCACATCGCAGTAGAAGTAGATGGGTGCTAAGGGATTGCTTTGATCAAAGTAAATGATTGGCGCGTCGGGAATTTCAATACCCACCTGAGGAAAGGTCAGCATACGGCGTAGACGCATGACGCGTGTTTGGGTGGCAAAACCTTCACGTCGGCTCACAAACATCCATTCGCCAGTAACATCGGGAATTTGATCGACAAAACCGGGATCGGCACCACCTGGTATTTCTATGGTTTCACCGGCGAAACGGAGCAGCTGGATCGACTTGGTGACCCCATCGAGGGTGAACTCACCGGTGGTGGTGCCGGTAAAGGTGATGCTGATATCGCGGCCAGTATCGACAAACTCTGCCGGATCAAATGGTTGCTCCAAAGAACGACCATCGCGGGCACCCAATAAACGGGCGCGTAGTAGGCTACTGCCGTCTTGGAATTGACCGGTGGCCAAATACCAAGTGGCATCACCTTCTGTATCGTAGGTGAAAATGGTCAGTGCGATCTGGCCATTTTGTATGTTCACATTAATCCCGCTACCCAAACCTTCTTCGTCCACAATGGCCCAATGACCCGATTCAATCGAGCGTTGAGCCAACACATTGGTGCTGGATAACAAAAGGGCAAATAAGCCTAAAACACTGTAAAACCAAGGCTGACGCTGCATGACGGTTCTCCGCTGGATACCTTTCCGGGTGAGAAACAATTTAGCTATTTGAGTTTAGGTGAAATCGCTTCAGTAAAAGTTAAATCCTTAGAAGATTTCATAGCAAACTCAAAAGCCTAGCAATTAAGCACCGTAGTCCACTGGAATGCGGCGCTGTAAAACCTGGACCAGTGTGGCGTAAATAAATAGCGCTTGCATCCACTAGAAGGATGAGTGTTTCGCAGCTCAGAGTTTGTTGGTTCCCTCTTAACGGTCTAAACGCAAGCCGTACAAGATTCCATTGGCGTTGCCTAAGAATATGACGTCAATCTCAAAACGCTCGGGAGTTACACTTCCGGGTACAACCGTGTACTGCCGTTGGCTGAAACTCTCGAAAAAGCGCACCCCACACATAGGATGCTCTTCGGGATCATCGTCATCGAAACGCACGGCTCTACAGAAGAAATAAAACGGATTGTTTGGATCGCTTAAGTCGGCATATAGAATCGGTGCGCTGGGCGCTGCGGGCAGGTCGCTGTTATCGGGATCAGTAATGCGTTTTAAATTGATAGTGCGCGCTGTATTGTGCCTGCCTGCTTCGTTCCTAACCTGCTGAATAAATACCCAGCTTCCTTCGACATCGGAAATTTCGGCGACTTCGTCGGCATTAAAATCGCCCGGAATTTGTACCGTTGGGCCAGAAAAGCGTAAGTATTCGATCTTTTTGGTCATGCCATCAATGGTGAGCTGACCGTGTGCTCTATCAGTGAAGGTAATACTGAGCCGTTTGCCTGTATCCACAAGCTCAGCGGGGCTGAAGCTCTCAGTGATTGGCGTGCCATTTTGGCTGGCAAACAAAGCGACATCGCTCAGACTAATTTCGGTTAACAGGAGTTGCCCGCTGCCAAAATAAGAAATGGGTTGTCCAAATTCATCGTAAGTGAAGAGGGTTAAAGCTAGCTGTTCGTTTTGCAGGGTGATGTTGAGACCACTGCCTGGCCCTTCTTCACCGACAACGGTCCAATGCCCTGATTGCACTTTCAAAGTAATGCCGGCGATCGATAGAAGTGGAGTGCTACAGAGCAACAACAGTAGCATCCACTGAATCTTCAATTTATGCATAGTGACGAAAACCCTTATTGCATCAAAATTGCATTAGCAATAGTTAGTATAAGCGGTCGCTGATGTGGCTCTAGCTTGGCGTTGCAGTTTTGATTTCCAGTTCATCTAAAAAATGAGGGAATATAAGGGTTTGTGCTAATTCCATAGGGTGGCTTTTTGCCTTTGAATTGACCCATTTGTACCTCTCCGAGTAATCAGTAACGATTCAGAGCGCCTGCTCAATATCTGTCAGCAAATCCTCACTGCTCTCAATGCCCACCGATAAGCGAATGAGTTGTTCGTCGATACCCAAACGGGCACGTTCGGTGGCGGATACTTTGGCGTGGGAGGTATACAGAGGGCGACAACATAAAGTCTCCACGCCACCCAGACTTACGGCGCGGCGAATGAGGCGCAGGTTTTGCTCAAAATGATCGGGATTGATGTGGCTGGCCAAGCGCAAGCTCAGCATGCCGCCGTAGGCGTGCATTTGTTGTTGGGCAATGGTGTGTTGTGGATGGGTTTCGAGGCCCGGATAAAACACCGCTTCGATGGCCGGATGATCTTGTAATGCCTGGGCCAGTGCCAGGGCATTTTGAGATTGTCGCTCGACCCGGATGGCCAAAGTTTTCATGCTGCGTTCGAGTAGCCATAAATCCAAGCCATTTAAGCATGCACCATAGCGCACAGCCGTTTGGCGAATCGGCACCATTAAGGGCTCGCTACAGGCCACAAGCCCCGCGCTTAAATCGCTATGTCCGGCAAGGTATTTAGTACCGCTGTGCACCACGATATCGATGCCCAGCGCGATGGGTTGTTGATTAACGGGCGTGGCGAAGGTGTTGTCGACCACGGTGAGAATTTGATGCTTGCGGGCCAATTGCGCCACGGCGGCCAGGTCGATCACTTCCAATAATGGGTTGCTGGGGGTTTCCAGGTAAATGATTTTTGTGCTGGGTGTGATGGCCTGGGCGATGGCGTCGATATCCATAGCGCATTCTTTTAAGGTGGCACCCATGCGAGGCAATTCTGCATGCATCAACGATTGTGTGCCGCCGTAGCAGCCTTGAGTGATTAAAACTTCGTCGCCCGCTTTGAGATGGGCTAATAGCACATTGCTGATGGCTGCCAGCCCCGAGGCTAAAGCCAAGCCCGACTCGGCAGCTTCTAAGATTGCGAGTTTTGCTGCCACCACTTGATGGTTGGGTGTGTTGTAATAACGCGGATACAACACATTCTCGGCGCTTTCATAGCTATAGGCGCTGGATAACGATAGTGGCGTATTCACACCGCCTTGTGGATCTTCAATTTGCCCTGCATGTACACACTGGGTATCGACTCGCTGTGTCATTACTCCCTCCCTATGATTTTTTTGCGGCGCTTCAGCTGACCTCATTAAAGATTACGATAATTTTGGGTATGAAGTGATGCCCTTGTGATCACGCTGTGGCAGATGCGGCCACCGCTTCATCTGATTTATTGGCACACACGCTGGTAATCACCGTGTGCGAGTGGCTGAATAAAGTTTGGCGAATCACCTCAGTCACAATCTCGATCACGGGTAAGCAGGTACAGGATGTTCAGAATAAAACCAAGCCATAAGGCCCGATTAACCCGGCAGCCGATACTGCACCTTATGCGTGCATTGCTACTGGCCCTGACAATGGCTTGGAGTTTGACGCTTGCCGCCGAGATCAAACTCGATACCCACGAGCTAGACAAAATTCGCAAAGAAACCGGTGTGGCCGCATTGGCTGTCGTCTTGGTGGAACGCAATGGTAGTGTGCTGAATTATCAAACCGGTGTGCGTGAATGGGGCGGGGCTGCGGTGGATGCACACAGCGTGTTTCGTATGGGTTCGGTCAGCAAAATGTTCACAGGTTTAACCTTATTGAAAGCCCAGGAACATGGCGTGTTGGATCTAGATACACCCATACGCAACTATCTACCTGCTAACGCATTAAAAACCAGCTATGAGAATCCTTGGGAACAAGAGCAAGCCTTAACCTCGGCCCACTTAATGGAACACACCGCTGGCTGGTTCGATATGAGTGGTTTGGAGTTTAACCATAACGACGCCAAACCGTTAAGCCTAGCTGAGGCGCTGGCCTTAAGGCCCGAATCTCGTCTTAGCCACTGGCCGCCGGGCTTGCACTCGGAATATTCCAACTCGGGGGCGGGTTTGGCTGCTTATGTGTTGGAGCAAGCAGCACAAAAAGCAGGTATCCAGCAAAATTTTGAACAGCTAGCTAAGCGCTGGGTGTTTGAGCCGTTAGGCATGCCCAGCGCTGAATATCAATTAACGGCGGCGGTGAAGCAGCATTTGGTGCAAGGCTATGATCGTGACCGCAAAACCGAAATTCCCTACTGGCACATTGTGTTTCGCCCGGCCGGAGGGCTCAATGTACTGCCCAGCGATATGGCTGGCATGTTGTCGATGCTGTTGAACCGGGGGCGGGTGGACGATAAGGTTTTTTTAAGCCCGCAACAACTGGAGCGTTTTGAATATCCACAAACCACCTTGGCTGCTCGCAGTGGGCTGCGTTTTGGTTATGGCTTGGGCATTTATCAAAGCCAGATCGATGGCCACACCTTGTTTAACCATGGTGGTGATGCCGATGGTTATCTGAGCCATTTGGCGTACTCGCCCAGCAGTGGGCGCGGTTATTATGCGGTGGTAACCGCTTTTGATGGCCGCATTCTTGGGCGCGTTAAAGATCTATTGAATGCCTGGGTCAGCAAGCCTTTGCAGCCGCTAAAAGCCCCTGTGGAATATGCGCTGAACGAAAGCGAGTATCAATCTTTAGTTGGCACTTACTACCGGGCCAGTACCCGATTCCCGCGTGCCAATTGGCAACAACAAGCTTTGCGCATTCGTTATCGTGATGGGCGTTTATATACCCAAGAGGGAAATGGGCGGCAACGTCCTTTACTGGCGGTGAACGCACAGCATTTTCGTCGCCCTTGGGAAACCGAAGCCACAGCGGCTTTGATGCAGCAGGCCGATGGCCGTGTGGTGCTGCAAGGTAATATGGGGAATTGGGTTAAACCCGCGCCCTAGTGAATTTAACTGAAAGCTCGCCAGTGGTTTTGCTTAGAATTCGCCTTAATGCAGGCGCTTGTCATGTTTTGTCATCTCGATGAAATCAGATTGTCATGCTAAAACGATAATTTGCCGCGCAGCCCCCTTTCTCGGAGATATCGCTGTGCGTCTGCTCGCTTGCTCTCTTGTGACCTTAATGGTTTCTAGCCCGGCCTGGGCAATTTTTGCTGATCACGTCACCAGCTTTGGCCCTGGTGTTGAAGGCGGTGCTGAAATTGCCGCATTCGATAACCAAAGCCAACGCTTGTTTGTGACCAACAGCGATGGCAACACTATAGATGTGTATAACCTGAGCAATGTAGAGCAGGTGCAAACCCTGCCTTCGATCGCTTTGAGCAGCTTTGGTGATGGCCCCAATAGTGTGGCGGCGCACGATGGCATTGTTGCCGTAGCAGTGGAAGCCGATCCGGCCCAAGATCCCGGCGTAGTCGTCTTTTTTGATGCCACCGATGGCAGCTTCTTGAGTCAAGTGGCAGTGGGCGCACTGCCCGATATGTTGACCTTCACTCCAGATGGCAGTCGCGTTCTGGTGGCCAACGAAGGTGAACCCGATGATGACTACATGGTGGATCCGGAGGGCAGCATCAGTATCATCGATATCAGCTCCGGTGTGGCCAGCGCCACGGTAACTGAAGTGGGCTTTGCCGACTTCAACGTGGGTCAGCCGCGTAATAATGAAGTGCCCGCTGGCTTACGTATCTTTGGCCCTGGTGCCAGCGTGGCGCAGGATTTAGAACCCGAGTACATCGCTATCGACGACACCGGCACCATCGCTTATGTGGCACTGCAAGAAAACAATGGCATGGCCATCGTGGATATCTTGGCGGGCAATGTGATGAGCTTGGTGGATTTCGGCTCGAAAGATCACTCTCTGTTTGGCAACGCCTTAGATGCCAGCAACCGTGACGATGCCATTAATATCCGTAACTGGCCGGTGCGCGGCTTTTATCAACCCGATGCCATCGCCACACTCACCCACAACGGTGAGGTCTATGTTCTTAGTGCTAACGAGGGCGATGCGCGCGATTACGATGGCTTCAGCGAAGAATTCCGCATTGGTGATTTTGCTTTAGATCCCGCAGCATTCCCCGATGCCGCCAATCTGTTATTGGATGAGAATTTGGGCCGCCTGCGCACCACCGATCAAAATGGCGATATCGATAATGACGGCGACTTCGATGAGCTTTACAGCTACGGTGCGCGCTCGTTCTCGGTGTGGAGCGGCAGCACGGGCCAGTTACTGTGGGACAGCGGCGATGAATTCGAGCGACGCACCGCCCAGTTTGGTTTGCCCTTCTTTAATGTGGACGATAACCGCAGCGACGACAAAGGCCCCGAGCCCGAAGGCGTGGATCTGGTTACAGTAGATGGCACGCCGGTGGCGGCCATTGGTTTAGAGCGTACCGGTGGTTTCTTTCTCTACGATATGAGTAACCCCACCAACCCGCAGATCATTAACTATGTACCTTCTTTGCCCAGTGATACGGCACCAGAAGGCGTGCTGGGTGTGGAGGCGGGTGCCAATGGTGAATCACAACCTTGGTTGATCGTGACCCACGAAGATAGCGGCACCATTGCTTTATACCGCTTATTCAGCAGCCAGGCAGTGCCCACCTTAGATTACCAAGCCACTTTGTTGTTCGTTTTGTTGTTGCTGGCTAGCGCTGCGCTCGTGCTGCGTCGTCGCCAGCCGTAATCCTGACCTGAGTCGAATCTGTTAAAAGCACCTGGGTAGATCACGGCCATCTATCCGGGTGTTTTTTATGGTGCTTCTCATGATGCTATTTGGTGGCACTTTGTTGCTTGAATACGAACTGGCACGGGTGTTCTGCTGCGTCCTGGCAATCGCTCTATTTGGCGGTTGCTAATGTATGCTCAATTGTTAAGTAATTGTTATTGCGTGTCTTTTGTGAACAGTAAAACGCACGTTCTAACGCATTATTAGGTACTGACGGATTGCATCCTGTCTCGATACCTTTCATAATCCCCAAGCCCTGCCTGCCTTTTGCGGTGTGCTAAATCACCCGCCATACCCCGAATATGGCGCAGCGAAGACAGGCCTATCATAAAAATAAATGCCGCTTTTCCCCGTGAGGATAGACACCGCATTGATGCACTGTGTCTGACGATGTGGGGCGGCGAGATCTTTCGCGTTGCCGCGCATTGCCCCCAAGCACGCGGCAATATTGGGAAACCAACAACAATGTGCGCGATGTTTGGCTGACTCAAGCATCGCCCGCCAGCATGACTTTGGTTTTGTGTTCTGACGCCGAGCACAAACCTACTCGCCGGCGCCTGTTGAACCAACAGGAGTTCCGTTAATGCGTGATCGTCAGATCATCACCATTACCGATTACCGTGGTTCGCGTCACTACACCTTAAGCCAGCTGATGAAGCGGGTGCTGTTGGGTGTGGGTGCGGGCCTGGGCCTGATTGTTCTTACCGGATCTCTCGTGCTCTACGTCATGACTCATAAAGTTTCTGAACTTAAAGATGAGTTGGGCACGCTGCACCAGAACCATAGCGATATCGAATCCAGAAATGAGTTGTTACTGGCCGAACAGCAGCGCCTGCTCGATGCGGTGCGCGCTAAATCGGACGAGCTCAATGTGTTAAGTGACGAGGTTGGCCAGATTGAGGTCATGATTGGCCTGAAGCCTGGCACCGAAGTCGATTTACACGAGCGCATCGATACCGCCAGCCAAACCGCCATGGAAAAACGCCTTATGCTGGCGTCTATTCCCAGCGGTTATCCAGTTCCTAAAAAAGGCATCACCAGCCGTTTTGGCATGCGACAACACCCCGTACGAGGCAAAGAGGCCTTTCACTGGGGCGTTGATCTCAAGGCCCAGCGCGGCACCGCTGTTTACGCCACCGCCGAAGGCGTGGTGGAGTGGGCAGCGATGAATAAGGGTAGCGGCCTGGGCAAAATGGTTAAGCTTAATCATAACTATGGGTTTAGCACCATTTACGGCCATTTGGACAAAATCGAAGCAAAGTCCGGACAATACGTACGCAAGGGGGATCTGCTGGGCTATTCTGGTAGCACCGGTGTAACCAGCGGGCCACATTTGCACTACGAAGTGCGGTACCTGCAACGCCGCTTGAATCCAACACCTTTTATGTCATGGTCGTTGGATAACTACGATTCATTATTTACCCAGGAGGAACGAGTTCAATGGGAATCATTGGCCGAGGTGGTAAGACGAACGGCGAACAACGTGAACAGCGCAGCAGCGGAGGAACAGCCCGTACCGGAACAACTGTTATCGCAGCAGGCACACGCCTCGTTGGGAGCCTCACCCTAACTGATAGCTTTCACTTAGATGGTGCCATGGAAGGAAACATGGAATCTGAAGGTGATGTGTCGATTGGTCAGTCGGGTGAATTTGAGGGCGATATCAAAGCGCGTCGCGTGGTGGTCAGCGGTCATTTCAATGGCACGTTAGATTGCGATCGCTTAGAAATTGTTTCCACCGGGCGTGTCACCGGTGAAATTCAAATTGCTGAATTAGTCATTGAATCGGGTGGCCACTTCAGTGGTACCAGTCGTATTAAAAATGGCGAGCCGCAACGTCAGCTCAGTCATCAAAGCGAAAAAACTGCCGCGAAGCCGGCAGAAGCCGCAGCCAGCTAAAATTATCTCTTGTGCTGTGGGTTGCTCGTTAGCCCACAGCGCTTCTAGGCGAATGTTTAACAAGCCGGTGCGCTTTAAGACAAATATTGCCTTTTCTCTGCGTTCTATATTCTTGAACTTGCTCCTTGCGCTTTTGCAACTTTAAACACAGCACTTTTAAGGTGGCCTCAAATGTTGTCGTTTTATGGTCATAAAAAAGTATTGCTTGTGTGGTTTTTTCATGCCAGTATGAAAACCATGAACACCCCAATTTTCACAATCGGTTTACTGCAAGGTTTGGCATCAGCTGCTGCCAGCCGTAACGTGCTGCCTTTGGTAGTGCGACGCCGACCTGTGCCTGTTCAATACGCAAGGCTGGGTGGCCATTAGTTAGTTTGTAATACCAATGTGAATAATTTTAAAAACCCAGCCATCGGCTGGGTTTTTTCGTTTTAGGAGTCTTAAAAGCATGCAGCACTTCCTGAGTACCCAAGATTGGACAAAGAGCGAGTTAGATCAGCTGTTGTTAGCCGCCAAGCGTTTACAGCAGTCGCCCTGGAATGAGCGCATGCGCCGGCGAAGCATCGCTTTATTGTTCTTTAACCCTTCTTTGCGTACTCGTACTTCTTTTGAGCTAGGTATGCATCAACTAGGTGGCCACGCGGTGGTGCTACAGCCAGGTAAAGATGCTTGGGGCATCGCCTTTGAAGAAAGCACCGTGATGGATGGCTCGGAAGAAGAACACATGAAGGAGGTGGCCGGAGTGTTATCGCGCTATTGCGATTTAATTGCTGTGCGTGCTTTTCCTAAAGGGCAAGACTGGTTGGTGGATCGTCAAGATTTATTGATCCATCACTTAGCTAAGTACAGCCAAGTGCCAGTGATCAATATGGAAACGATCCTGCATCCATGCCAAGAACTCGCTTTCATCATGGCCTTACAGCAACGCATAGGTTCTGTGGCAAAGAAACGAATGACTTTAACCTGGACATGGCACCCCAAAGCATTAAATACAGCCGTGGCTAACTCCGCCTTATTAATTGGCACACGTTTTGGTATGGACGTGACCTTGCTTATTCCCGAACAAGCCTATGCCTTAGACGAGCAGTTTATGCAGCAAGCGCACAGTAATGCTCAAGCCAGTGGG
Source organism: Lysobacterales bacterium (assembly GCA_022360675.1). Lineage (GTDB taxonomy): Bacteria > Pseudomonadota > Gammaproteobacteria > Xanthomonadales > Wenzhouxiangellaceae > JAKSCJ01. Next base: position 5,340 of record JAKSCJ010000383.1, on the reverse strand, counting down.
GGTAGTGTCGAGGTAACGACGAACATCGAGCAAGCTTATCGAGATGCCGATGTGGTGTATGCCAAAAGCTGGGGAGCGCTGCCGCTGTATGGTCAAGTTCAAGAAGAACAAAAGCTGCGTGAACCTTATCGGCATTTCATTGTGGATGAAGCCAAGATGTCGCTGACTAACAACGCGGTGTTTAGCCATTGCTTGCCCTTAAGGCGCAATGTAAAAGCGACCGATGCAGTGATGGATTCGCCCCAGTGTATGGCCTTAGAAGAAGCAGAAAATCGTTTGCATGTGCAAAAAGCCATCATGCTCAAACTGCTTAATGCTTAATTAAATGAAGAGAAGTGAAAGATAACGATGCAAACGACTATGCAACAAGATAAAACCGTTGTGCTGGCTTTTTCGGGTGGCTTAGATACAAGCTTTTGTGTTTTGGATTTGCTGCAACAAGGTTTTCGGGTGGAAACCGTTTATGTCAATTCCGGTGGGGGCGATGCACATGAGGCCGAGCACATTAAGGCCCGCGCTTTGTCATTAGGTGCCGACCGGCATCATGAGATTGATATTCGCGAGGCATTATGGACTGAGTTTGTTTTACCTCTGCTCCATGGCGGTGGGCGTTACCAAGGTCAGTATCCTTTGTTGTGTTCTGATCGCTATTTAATTGTTCAAGAATGTTTAAAGCTATGTGACGCATTAAACACACCGTACTTTGCTCATGGTTGTACGGCAATGGGTAATGATCAAATGCGTTTTGATCAATCAGTTCATAGCTTGGGGCATTACTCGATTATTGCGCCGATACGCGACTTACAAAAACGCTGTGACGATATTCGTAGTTATGAAATTGAGGTGCTGAAACAAGCAGGGCACGAGGTGGCTTTAGAACATAAGCGTTATTCAGTTAATGAAAATTTGTTGGGCGTGACTTGGTCGGGAAGCGAAATCGACGAGTATCAAATGCCCGCCGACGATGCATGGCGGTGGTGCAAACCCCGAGCACACTGGCCTGATGAAACATTGCACTTGGATATCACTTTTCGACAAGGCGTACCTGTAGCGTTAAATCATCAAGCACTTACAGGTGCTGAGTTTTTACAGAAACTCAATAAAATCTTGGGTAATTACGGCGTTGGCAGGGCGATGTATACCGGCGATACGGTGATCGGTTTAAAAGGACGTATCTTGTTTGAATGCCCGGGGCTCGAAGGCTTAATGGTGGCAGCCCAAGCGCTGCTTGAGTGTGTGTCTACACAAAAACAAAACCAGTTCCGTCCATTAGTCGCCCAGCAGTGGTGTGATTTAGTGTATAGCGGGTTTTATTTTGAACCTCATAAACAAGATTTAGAAGCTTACTTAAAGCGTGCCGTTAATTATGCGAATGGCACCGTGCGAATATCGACCGATGGAGGGCAGGTGGTAGCAACGGCTATTGATGCGCCCGCTCGACTTCAACATCGCGATATTGTTTATGCTCAAAAAGCGCCTTGGACGCCAGAGCAAGCTGAAGGTTTTATTAAGCTTGCGGGTTTAAGCTCCACCATGGCGGCACAGGTGGTTCAGCATGATTAATAAAGTGGATGTAGATTTGCTGCTGAATCACTTACAAGCGTTAATTGCGTTTAATAGTGAAAACCCGCCGCGCAACATCAATGCTGATCACCCGATGATTAACTACATCGACAAAACGCTAAGTGATGCTGGTTTTGAGGTTTGTATTGAAGACTATGGGCTGGGGCGGGTGAATTTGCTTTGTCGGCGGGGGCGCTCGCCTGTTTTGTTTAATGTGCACTTAGATACCGTGCCCGCGAGTAGCCAATGGCAGCGCCATCCTTTTCAAATGAGTATTGAAAGCCAACGGGCGTATGGTTTAGGCGCTTGCGATATTAAAGGTGCAGCGGCCTGCTTGTTAGCCATTGCGCAATCAACTCACGGGGACATGGCTATTTTATTTTCCACCGATGAGGAGGGTTCTGATCCTTGTTGCGTGCATCGCTTTTGTGAATCGCCCCATTTACATGAGTTTAATCGTGTGGTGGTGGCTGAACCAACCCAATGCCAGGCGGTATTGGCCCACCGTGGTTTTGTTTCTGTGTTAGGTAAGTTTAAAGGTGTGGCGGGGCATTCATCGGAGCCGCGTGCCTTGGTCGATAACGCGATCCATCGTTCGGCACAATGGATTAACGCTGCCAGTGTGTTGGCAGCAGACGAACAACAAAACGAGCACCATGGGTATCGTGGTTTGTGTTTTAACGTAGGTGCCATACAAGGTGGTATCAAAAGCAACGTGATCGCTGATGCTGTGGAATTGCGCTGGAGTATGCGCCAGCGCCCACTGGACAATGTGCATGATTGCTTGGCTCGTATCACACAAGCAGGTGAGGTCGATGATGTTGAGTGGTTACCAGCTTTCATTGGTCCTTCTTTACCTGCTAATGAAGCTCAATGGCAGCAGGCAAAACAATGGTTAAGCGATTCATCGCTACCCAGCGGTAAGAACGTTAACTTTTGGACGGAGGCGTCGTTATTTTCCCAGGCGGGTTTGCCAGCCATCGTTTTAGGCTCAGGCAATATAGCCCAGGCTCATTGTGCGGATGAATGGGTTGCCATTGATGAGTTAGTAACGTTGACGCTTCAGTATCAACAGATTCTATCGACTGCGAAATCGCCGGGGGTGGGGCATGACTGAAATACGTTCGGTGATTATTGAGTTGCTCAGCCATATGGGCAGCAGTCGCGAAGCTCGCCAATACTTAAAGCGATTTAGCGCGTTAGATAATATGCAGTTTGCGGTAATTAAAGTGGGCGGTGGCATTCTTGCCGATCATCTCGACGAGCTAGTTGATGCGCTGTGCTTCCTACGTCATGCAGGGTTGTTCCCTATTACCATTCATGGTGCTGGCACCCAGTTGAATCATGCGCTGGCACAAGCTGGTATCGATACCGAAATTAAAGATGGCCTGCGAGTAACTACACCTGAAGTCATGAAGGTGGTGCGGCCTATCATTTATCAAGAGAACTTGCGCTTGGTTGCTGCTTTGGAAAAGCGTGGTATCAAAGCGCGTGGCTTGATGCACGGTGTGTTTCGCTGCAGTGAGTTGGATCGTGAGCGTTATGGTTTGGTTGGCAACGTTGATAGTGTGGCTATGAATACAATCTCGACCACCTTAGCGGCACAGGCGTTACCCATCATCGCTTGCCTGGGTGAAACCGATGCCGGGCAAGTGTTAAACATTAATGCCGATAGTGCGGCGCGTGCCCTGGTTGAGCAAGTGCAGCCTTATAAAGTGATCTATTTAACCCCAACCGGCGGCATCTTAGATGGTCAAGGTCAACGTATTAATGCTATTAACTTGAAGACAGACTACCAAGCATTGCTTGACGCTGATTGGCTGCACTCGGGTATGCGCTTGAAGCTTATAGAAATAAAGCAGTTGTTAGATCGTTTACCAATCAATGCTTCGGTCTCCATTACCCAGGCCTGCCATTTAACCAAAGAGTTGTTTACTCATCGTGGCGCGGGAACACTGATTCGTAGGGGTGAATCTATCTTGCTGGCAGAGCAGATCATGCCCGCACATCAAAGCCAGCTGAAATATTTATTGGAATCCACATTTAATCAGCGCTTAAAAGACGACTATTTTGCTGAACCATTTCAACTGCTCTATGCAGAATCTTGGCATGCAGCAGCAGTGATCAAGCGTGGCGTGCAAGGTGTTCCGTACATGGATAAGTTTGTGGTAACACCCGAAGCCCAAGGCGAAGGCGTGGGTGCTGCGCTTTGGCATGAGATTCGCCGTCGTTTTCCTTCACTGTATTGGCGCTCACGTAATAACAATCCAATTAATGCCTGGTATCTACAGCAGTCTGATCGAATGCTGCGCCAGCATGATTGGTTGGCTTTTAGTTATGGCATCAGCGATTCCATATTGAGTGAGGCTTGTATGGAAAGTGCGCTAACGCGTACTTCTTCTTGGTGTGAAGGCGAGGTGTTGTTATGACTTGTCGTGTAGCAATGGTGGGTGGCCGTGGTTATGTGGGTGCTGAGTTGATGGCAATGCTGTGGCGGCATTCTCAGTTTCATGTGTGCAGTGTAGCTTCACGTGGTCATGCCGGAAAACTTGTGTGCCAGGAGTTGGGTGAGCTGTGTGCACCTGATCTACGTTTTTCTGCCAGCGATCCGGAGCACGTTTTAAATGACGATATCGATGTTTATGTCTTGGCGCTACCCAATGGTGAGGCTGCGCGCTGGGTTGCGGCCATTGAATCGCAGCAGCAACAAGCTTTGGTGGTCGATCTAAGTGCTGACTATCGAGTGGACTCTGCTTGGTGTTATGGCTTGCCTGAGTTATTTCGTTCGAATATTCGGCAAGCCCGGCGCATCGCGAACCCAGGTTGTTATGCCACGGCAGCGTTATTAGCGTTATGGCCGTATCGCGCTTATTTATGTTCGTCAGCTGAGGTGTTTGCGGTTTCTGGATATAGTGGCGCGGGGCGAGTGGCCAATGAACGTAATCAGCTCGATGCACTGCAAGATAATATTCGCCCTTATGCTTTAGCAAACCATGTGCATCAACAAGAGCTTAGTCATTATCTGGATGCAGCTGTTCATTTGATGCCCCATGTGGCGGGTTTCTTTCGTGGCTTATCGGTAACGATTTCGGCTGAGTTATCTGTCGATCTTCAGCATGCGAAAAGAAGCTTGCTTGATTGTTATCGTGACGAGCCGTTGATTAAGTTGTCCGACCAAGCATCAGAGCCGAGTTGGGTGCGTGGGCAGCCCCATGTTGCTATTGGCTCGCCGGTTGTTGATAAAAATTCGCGACGTACTGTGTTAACCGCGGCATTGGATAATCTATCGAAAGGCGCTGCCAGCCAAGCCTTACAAAATATGAATTTAGCGATAGGGTTCACTGAGCTGGATGGAGTGGTGGTGTCATGAGTCAGTACCAACAGCAGTTTCAACAAGCAAATACCTTGTTATGGCAGAAAGACGGCAGTGAGCCGCCTGATGCTGAAATGATGGCTTTTCTGGCGGGTGATGATGTTGTGCTCGATCGTCAACTGTTCTTATACGATGTGGAGGCAACTAAGGCGCATATCGGAGGATTGGGACGAATCACTGTGCTCACTTCCGACGAGGTGGATTCATTGCGGCTGTGTCTTGATGATCTGGCGCAGCGTTATCAGCGGGGTGAATACATTCTTGATGTGTCCTTTGAAGATTCTCATAGTGCCATTGAGGCCTTTGTTACCCAGCAGCTCGGTGAGGTGGGGCAAAAATTCCATACCGGCCGTAGCCGAAACGACCAAGTGTTGGTGGCCACCCGTTTATATCTAAAGCAACAG
>JAKSCJ010000354.1 GCA_022360675.1 Lysobacterales bacterium | reverse complement strand
CAATGCTCAGCCAGGACGGCTGAGCAAGCATTCATAGACTAAGAGCCTTTGAATGCGTGTGCCGTGAGCTTCACGGCAACACATTATTCAAAATTAACATTCAAGGCGCTTTTGGATACTTTTCCCGCTGTTGGGAAAAGTATTCTCGCCGCCGCACATCAGTGCAACTAAAAACACAAAGCTAAAGGCGGCGAAACACAAACAAGCATGTACTCACCGTGCTATAGCAAATTAAGCATACCCCTAAAACGGCATGCCATTATTAATCGGCACCGCATAATCTGAACGCAGTCGCGAGTTATTCGCACCAATGTTATACCCATGAGCCAACATCGCTACCGCATCGTCATCACCGGGTAGGTTTTCCCACTCCACCACAATATAACCCTGGTTAAAACTGCCAGTGCTTTGCATTTCGATAAATCCTGAGCTACGGGGCGCAAGTTGCGTATTGTTATTGATCATTCCGCCATAGCGTGTGGGTTCGACAAGCTCACCGTTTTTACCGTACACAGTGAATGAAACATTGATGGGATTATCGGTAATGTTAGAGAAAAAAATCACCGCGACTTTTTGACGCTCCACCTGCCAGCTGGCCATCATGGCTTTACCATTTCCAGCCAATAACGACGACGACAAAGAGAGGAGTAATACGGTCAGCAATAGCTGTTTAAAACGCATAACATGTTCCTTCATATGGTTTTGAATTTTTTTTGAGAAATGCAGTCTACGTTAACAGCTTAAGCACTGGCTTTAAGTATTCAAAAAAGCTACTAGTATTCAAAGCGCATCAGCAAACTAGTTGATGATGGCCTTGAACAAGGCAATACACGATGATCGTAGCCCATCGTACAAAAACATAGCGAAGTGAATAACGGAAGAAAGAAGAGAGATCTGAAAACTACAGGCACAAGTTGCCAACAGCACACAGGAGCTAACAGAGGAGAAATAAAAACTAGAGAAGTACACTAAACCATAAAAGCTTAGCAAAGATAAAATGGTGCCCAGGGCCGGACTTGAACCGGCACGGTGTTACCACCGAGGGATTTTAAGTCCCTTGCGTCTACCAATTTCGCCACCTGGGCCAAGCATGAACCGGAAACGGTTCTTATTTTATCTGCCAATTACAAATGAAGTGATTTGTTGTGCGGAAGACGAAGATCAGTTAGATATTGATCCGAGCGTCTAAACAAATCGGAGCGCTTCATTTTATCGTGTGTACGCTTGACCGTGAACACACGAACTGGAGGCTAGAGCCGGAATCGAACCGGCGTACACGGCTTTGCAGGCCGCTGCATCACCACTCTGCCATCTAGCCATACCGTGTTATGCAGGCCGCACATTTTAATGCCATTCAAAAATAAAAGCCAGTAAAAAATACAAATTCTTTTACTTTTTTTCGGCGGCTAAAAGCCTGTGCCGCACTGCATTTGTGAATGCGGGCTGCATAATAACAGCCCGCAAAGAATATGGCTACTGTTTTGTGACATTCATTTCATATTTATGAAAAGAAACTGAAATCACATTACAAAACCGCCACTTACGGCTTTGATTTTGGCCTTGTTTTAAGCCGCATCAATAACCGTTAAACCGCCCATATAAGGCTGCAATACCTCGGGCACGCGAATGGAGCCGTCGGCTTGCTGGTAGTTTTCTAACACGGCCACCAAAGTGCGGCCCACGGCCAAGCCCGAACCATTGAGTGTGTGCACTAACTCAGGCTTATTGTTATCGGGATTGCGCCAGCGTGCCTTCATACGGCGCGCTTGGAAATCACCCACCAAGGAACAGGAACTAATTTCACGATAACTTTGTTGACCCGGTAGCCACACTTCTAAGTCGAAGGTTTTGGTGGCCGCAAATCCCATATCGCCAGTGCATAGCAACATCACACGATACGGCAGGCCCAAACGTTGCAAAATAACTTCTGCATGACCAGTGAGACGATCCAACGCTGCTTCGCCATCGTGAGGCGTGGTGATGTGCACCATTTCCACTTTATCGAACTGATGCTGGCGAATCATGCCGCGCATATCGCGGCCATAAGAACCCGCTTCACGGCGGAAGCACGGCGTATGGGCCACATATTGATGAGGCATGGTGGCCACATCGAGAATTTCGTCGGCCACCATGTTGGTGAGCGAAACCTCGGCAGTGGGGATCAAGTACTTCGGTGGATCATCGTCGGTGCTGAAAGCATCATCAGCAAATTTCGGCAGCTGGCCGGTGCCCAGCATGGCATCGGGGCCCACGATATACGGCACGTAAACTTCGCTGTAGCCGTGCTCGGCAGTATGGGTATCCAGCATGAACTGAGCTAACGCACGATGTAAACGCGCAATGGCACCGCGCATGACAGTGAAGCGCGCGCCCGATAATTTGGCCGCGGTGGCCGCATCTAAGCCATTTAAGGCTTCGCCCAAGGCCACGTGATCTTGCGGTTCGAAGTCGAAGCTGGTGGGCTCGCCCACGCGGCGAACTTCCACATTATCTTCTTCGTCTTTGCCTTCAGGCACACTGGGGTGTGGCAAGTTCGGCAAGCCCATGTGCAAGTCATCCAGGGCATTCTGCACGGTTTTCAGCTCGTTTTCGGCTTGGTTTAAGCGTTCACCCAAATCAGCAACGGCATCCAGCAAGGGTTGAATGTCCTCACCACGCGACTTGGCCTGACCGATGGACTTCGCACTGGAGTTACGCTCGTTTTGTAAATCCTGCGTACTTTTTTGCAGGTTTTTGCGGCGTTCTTCCAAGCTCTGATAATGAGCGATGTCCAGATCCACGCCGCGTTTTTTCAATGCTGCGGCAACGGTGTCGATATCGGCGCGAAGTGCGCGAGGATCAAGCATGATAATTTCCGTTTTCTAAAATTGCTAAGTCAATCAATAACGCAGTGTGAAGCACTGCACTTTACAGACACAGCCACACCAAGCCACACATCTAAACGATGGCGGCTCGACATGCACTACGATGGCAGATTATACGATGTGTCTGGCTAAGATGGGCTGACGGGCGTCAGAAAATTGGCAGCCATCTAAATTCGGCTATGGCTTTCAGTTTTGCTTTTCAGCGCTTATAGCTCCAGATCGCCAATCACGTCCACGCCTTCGGGTGGGGTGAACTGAAATAAGGCAGGTTCCAGGCTTACGTTGCGGATCATACTGGTGAATACGATATCGGTGTTTTGCCCCAAACGATCGGCAATGAGCATGCGGCGTAGCTCGTTATCTTTAAAGCCCAGCACGATTTGCTCGAACTCGTGATCATTGCCAGCTTCTTCGTTATCGCCACTACCCTCGCCGTTGTGTTGACGTGGCAGCAAACGCACCCAGTTTAAGCCCTCTTCCTCGCCCGCATTCTCCAATTCGAAATAGCGATCCAGACGTGCGCTATCGGTGAGTGCACTCAATGCCGAACGGCTCAGCGCTTCGCCCTGGTCGCGCACGGTTACTTGATCTAAATCCACATCGTAGGTCCACACCTGAGTGCCATCGGCAATAATACGTTGCTCGAAAGGGGTGATGTAATCCCAGCGCAGGCGATCGGGCTTTTGCATCAACATATTGCCGGTGCTTTCTTCCCGTTGACCGTCGAGATCGAAGGCGTATTGAATGAACTCGGCTTTTAAGCTGCTCAGATCGGTGCTGAAGGCGCGCAACTGGGCAATGCCATTGGGCAAAGTTGTGCTTGAACGTGAGTGTGTGGAATCCTGAGCCCAGCTATGGGCAGAAACCATAGCGGCTGCGGCCAATAGAAACAGTTTTAGGTAAGTCTTTACTTGTTGCATGGGTATTCGTCTTTACACCGCCGGTACAGTGCCTGCGGTATGGATTAACTTATTAAAGAATCATCTCAGCCTGGCGGTAAACCCAGGCTGAATCGGAAGGCTATGGTTTGAATAAACTCGCTGAGTTTACTCTTGTGGCTTAGGTACCAAGACTGTGCGCTGGCCATTATGTTCCGGTTGACTGACGATACCGGCCGCTTCCATATCTTCGATGAGACGAGCGGCACGGTTGTAACCTACCCGTAATTGGCGTTGCACACTGGAAATGGAAGCACGGCGTGATTCCAACACAAACTGCACGGCGCGATCGTAGAGTTCGTCTTTCTCGCCCCCTGGGCTTTCGGGCAGTCCCGTGGCACCAATCACCTGACCGTCGGGATTGGTTTGGGTTTCTTGCAGTACATCGTCGATATAATCGGGTGGGCCCAGCGACTTCACCGATTCCACCACGCGATGCACTTCTTCATCGGAAACAAAAGCACCGTGTACACGTTCGGGCATGGCCGAACCCGGCGGTAGGTACAGCATATCGCCATGCCCCAATAATTGCTCGGCACCGGACTGATCCAAAATGGTGCGCGAATCAATCTTAGACGACACTTGAAAGGCGATCCGAGTGGGAATATTGGCCTTGATGAGGCCGGTGATGACATCCACCGATGGGCGCTGGGTGGCGAGAATCAGATGAATACCCGAAGCTCTGGCCTTCTGCGCCAAACGGGCAATCAGTTCTTCCACTTT
>JAKSCJ010000241.1 GCA_022360675.1 Lysobacterales bacterium | reverse complement strand
TTATCCATATTAAATATCCTTTTTTAGACGAAGCATTGGCTACCGATTTCCATCAAATCAAAATTTATCAACTGGGCTCTGATGCCGCTTTAAGTGGCTGGCTTACCGCTTCTAATGCCTTCCATAGTGATCAGCAATGGACACTCAATAATGTGCATCAGGTACGCTTAAGTGATGCTGGTGCACAGCATGAATATCACACCACACTAACGTGGCCGTCGCAGCTAGATACCGCCGCTTTAGGTAGCAGTGTTTTGCGCCCAAGTTTGTTGTCGATTTCAGAACTATCGTCATTACTGCGCTACTTCGAAGGCAATGCTTTAGATGTGAGCCATTACCGTGCGGCGCTGTGGCGACGTTACTTTTACCCGTTGATTGTTTGGGCCGCGGTATTGCTTGGGCTGCCCTTTGTGTTGAGCTTGCAAGGACGTGAATCGCGTACTCGTGCACTGGCGGTGGCGGTAGCAGTAGGTCTGGCTTGGTATGTGACTGAACGATTGTTCCAGAGCGTGGTGTTGGCGTTGCAATGGTCGCCGATTTGGGGCGGTTTGGTTCCGGTATTAATGGCTTTAATACTAACAGTTGTGCTTATGCGTAGACGTAATTAAAAGATGAGAAGCCTTTTCACGATTCGATAACACGATCCCTATACGCGTTGGGTTGGATAGTTTTTATTTGCCGCATTGTGCGCTTTGAGTTTCAATCTTATAAGGTAAGTAGCACTGCAGTTTTATATTTGCATGTGATGGTCAGTGAGCATCCACAAAAATTTTGTAAGTAACGAACTTACAACTTTGGGTGGATGCGAAAGGCCTTATAGCTGCGCAAAATGATGGCAGTAAAACTGGCTGAAACACCTAGGTTTTAGGCGTTACGGCTGGTGAACAAAACATGCAATTAACGTTTTCATAGCATTGTGACAAAGCCATTTTGATTTGATGAATTTGGCATCTGTTTGAAGAATGGTCTTGCATGTTGAGGTAAACGATCAATAGAATGGCCAGCTCGCCAATTTCGGTTAGTACCGAAACTGGCTGGTGACTGCAAGGGTTAACCTGGTGTTTAATTTCTTGTTTTTGTTGGGTTTATTGGGCTTTTTTGAGTGTTAAATAACACGCTAAAGCACGATTTTTACCAATGAGTACAAATGAATTAAATACCGGTTTGCAGGCGAATTCGGCAGGAATTTTTGCGAAAACATAGATGTTTACACCGAATCCACGATTGGATTGAACGCTCTTAGCGTTGTTTTTTAGCAGAACGCTTAGTCACTAAGCGGGTGCTGGATAACAGATCGTGCCAAGTCATCGATTGGGGATGTCCTAAGGACCATAACCAACCGGCCGCGAAGACAGCAGTCGATAAATAGCTGCTGACATAACGGATGATGCAAGCACGTAAAGAGGGTCTAATGAATTCAGATTCGGTGAGGGTATTGATATCCACCACATGAACCCGCCAGGCACGCATGCCTACGGTTTGACCGCCTTGACGCCAGGACCAGACGAAATAAAGTCCGGTGACTGAGAACAAGTAGGTTTGAAACCATAACGTTTGTGCAGAAACCGGGCCATCATTGGCCAAGACTACTGGTAATCCAGCCAGCATCCAGATTGCCGCTACGATGACTGAGTCGTAGATTAAACAGCCTAAGCGGCGTAAAAAACTACAGGAGTTACAACTGGTTGCTGTGTTGTTTGAGTTGTTTTTCATGAGTGTGTTGATCACCAAATGAAGATACTTGAGTAATTTAGCGCTGGACTTTTACCACGTTTCCGGAAAACAATCCGGGCGTTTGATTTTCTTGGATGCCACGTTATGCTAGAAAGTCTGCATCCATACTAAAACTAAACTACGATTCAGTTCGACCTTACAGTCGACTCTCAACAATCCAACAAGTCAGGAATGAGGAGATGAAGATAAATACCAAGTTGCGTACAGCCGGAGCCGTGCTGACCAGCACCATTGGCCTGCTATGGCTGGCAGGCACGCAGGCTCAAGTTCTTGATTCCACTATTCAGACCGAGAGCCGCATCAATACCCAAGCTCAGGCTTCGCAAGAGCGTATCGACGGTCTTGCTGATCAAACGGGTGAACTCCTCACCGAATACCGTAAGGTTGTCAGTGAAACTGATTCACTGAAGATCTATAACGATCAGCTGGAAAAAATTGTCTCCAGCCAACGTGAGGAACTGGCTTCCATTGATCGTCAGTTGGAAGGGTTGGAAAACACCAACCGTGAAGTGGTTCCGCTGATGTTGGAAATGGTTGATGCGCTGGACCGTCTAGTAGAAGGCGACGTACCCTTCCGTTTAGAAGAACGTCGTGAAGCTGTGCTGACAATGCGCGATCTGCTGGATAGCTCTGAAGTAACTACCTCAGAGAAATATCGTCGCTTGATCGAGTTGTATCAAGCTGAGTTGGAATTCGGTCGTCGTACCGAAGCCTACCGTGGCGAACTGCCCGATGGTCAAACCGTGGACTTCCTGCGTGTTGGTCGCACTCTGTTGCTGTACCAAAGCCTGGACGGCCTGACCAGCGGTTGGTTCAACCCACAAACCCGTACGTTTGAAACCATTGGCGATGAATACCGTCGTACCATCGCTGATGGCTTGGCCATTGCTGGCAACCAACGTGCGCCTGACCTCGTCAAACTCCCCGTTCCAGCTCCGGTGGCAGCACAATGAAGAAAGTATTAGTAGCTATTGCGGCGATTGGCCTGGTAGCCAGCACGCAAGTTTCTGCACAAGAAGGGCAGTCACTTGATCAGCTGTTGCAAGATGTACAGCGTGCGGCTTCTGCCGATGGTCGTTTCAATAAAGATCGTGAGGATCGCTTCCTGCGCGAGCGCAACAATCAACAAACTCTGTTGACTCAAGCGCAAGCCGATTTAACTCGTGAAGAACGTCGTAGCGAACGTCTGCAAGGCGAATACGACGAAAACGAGCGTCTGCTGGCAGAAATGGAAACCACCTTGCAAGAGCGCCTGGGTAACCTGGGTGAGCTGTTCGGTGTGGTTCGCCAAGTTGCTGGTGACTTAGACACCCAAATCTCCACCTCTATGGTGAGTGGTCAAATCCCCGGCCGTAACGAGTTCTTCGCGGACTTGGCCGAGCGTGGTGAACTGCCCACCGCCAACGAACTGCGTCGTCTGTGGTTCGAAATGGTTCGTGAGATTGCTGAATCTGGTAAGACCGTTACCTTCCCTGCCACCGTTAAAAACTCTGACGGTTATGCAGAGAACGATCGCAGCGTCACTCGCTTAGGTGTGTTCAACGCGATTTCTAACGGTAAGTTCCTGCAATGGGATGGCGCGCAAAACGCCTTCTTGGAACTGCCCCGCCAACCTGACTCACGCTTTGTTGCCATGGCTTCCGAACTGGAAAATGCCCCGGCAAATAGCGTTGTTGGTTTCCCCGTTGACTTCACCCGTGGTGTGATCCTGTCGCAAGTGGTCAAAGCACCGACTTGGGACGAGCGTCGTCGCCAAGGTGGTCCCATCGGTGACGCCATTTTGATCATGGGTGCCTTTGGTGTGCTGTTCTCAATCTTCCGTGGCCTGATCCTGTGGTTCCGCGGCATGAAGATTAAGAGCCAGCTGAAGCGCGACACTCCCGACAAAGGCAATGCCCTGGGTCGTGTGATGTCCGTTTACACCGAAAACCCCAACATCGACATCGAAACCCTGGAACTGAAACTGGACGAAGCGATCCTGCGCGAAACCGCACCGCTGGAATCTGGTTTATCCCTGATCAAAGTGCTGTACGTTGTTGCACCTTTGATGGGTCTGTTGGGTACCGTAGTGGGTATGATCGAAACCTTCCAGCAAATTACGCTGTTCGGTACTGGTGACCCGCGTCTGATGGCAAGCGGTATTTCTTTGGCCTTGACCACCACAGTTGAGGGCTTGATCGTTGCTATTCCGCTAACCATTATTCACAGCGTACTGCAAAGCCGTAGCCGTTCTCTGATCCAGATTCTGGAAGAGCAGGCTGCAGGCATCATTGCACGCCTGGCGGAGAGTGGTGGAAATGCTGGCTCTCGTTAATGCACTAGAGTCAATTCGTGCCCTCATGGCGCAGGGTGGGGACGTGTTATGGGCAATTATGTTCGTACTGTTCCTGATGTGGACCCTGATTCTTGAGCGCTATTGGTATGTATTTGGTGTGTTCCCCGGCCTGCGTAAGCAGGTCGTGGGATACTGGGACAGCCGCGACGATCAAACCTCTTGGTATGCCCGTCGCATCCGTGAACAACTGATTTCGGATTTGCGTATCGATTTACGTCGCAATATCCACACCATCAAAGCACTCATCGCGGTTTGTCCGCTGTTGGGTCTGTTGGGCACGGTAACCGGTATGATCAGCGTATTCGACGTTATGGCTTTCAGTGGTACGGGTAACGCCCGCGCCATGGCCGGCGGTGTATTCAAAGCAACCATCCCCACAATGGCGGGCATGGTGGCAGCTTTGACCGGTGTGTACTTCAGTACATTCCTGGAACACCGTACGGAAAGCGAAGCCGAACGTATCGAGGACCTGTTACAACACCACTGATTCAGAGCGAGAGCGTATATGGCACGCCGACACGCATCTACAGATGAACCGGAAATCAACATCACACCGATGTTGGACATCGTGTTTATCATGTTGATCTTTTTTATCGTCACCACCTCCTTTATTAAGGAAACCGGTGTACAGGTGGAGAAACCTACGGCTGCGACTGCAGAGAACAAGCCGCAAGGGAATATCCTCATCGCAATCCGGGCTAATGACGAAGTCTGGATGAACAAACGTGAGGTGGAAGTGCGCGAAGTCCGTACCGGTGTGGAAGATGCACTGGCGGAAAACCCAGAAGGTAGCGTCGTCATCGTTGCCGATAAGGGCGCTCGCACCGACATGCTCGTGAAGGTAATGGATCAGGTGAAACTGGCCGGTGGCAATATTCCCATTGCCATCTCTGCAGCTTCCCCTGATGGGAGGCAGTAATGGGTAAAATTCGTTTTATCATTTCCGCCGGTCTGGCTGTGGTATTCACCTTAGGTGTGTTCTACTTCATGTACGGCTTGGTATCTTCTGCCAAAAGCCGTCCTGATGCAGGTGAGCCACCACCGGGTATTCGTTTCGGACCCGTTGATCTACCTGATGAAGTAGCGCAACGTACCCGTGCGAAACCACCACCGCCACCACCGCCGAAAGATCCACCGCCGCCACCGAAAATGGAAATCGCTGAAGTTGAGCAAACAACGCCCAACTTGCCTGATCTGGATTTACCAAATCTAGATCTGCCCCTGAGCCAGGGCGGTGGTTTATATCTGGGTGGCTTCGGTTCGGTTGATAAAAACCAAGAAGGCGACATCATTCCGTTGGTACGGATTCAGCCTATCTATCCTCGTGAAGCGGCTATCCGCCGAATCGAAGGTTGGGTACAGGTGGAATTCACCATTACACCTGCGGGTACGGTGAAGTCTCCTAAGGTTCTGTCTTCAGAGCCGCCGCGCTTGTTTGATCGCGAAGCGATTCGCGCCATTTTGAAGTGGAAATTCAAACCGCGTGTTGTGGACGGTGAGGCGGTTGAACGCCGAGCGACACAGACCATCGACTTTAAGCTAGAAAACGCTTAATTCGTCGATACGAGCCTTACAGGCTTTAAGAATGGCCTTGACTCAAGGCCATTCTTTTATCTGCCATTACTGGCAGGGCATCGAAGCGAATTCGGTGCATGCACAAAAGCGATCATTGCCATCTAGGCGATAGCCTAGGCAATAAATATTATTGAGCTGTGCAGAAAACCATAAGAACACCGTCCGTCGGAGCGCCTTCTTAGGCGGTAATCTCCTCCTTATTTGCTCCTCCCGTTAGCGCTGTCGCAGTTATGCTCGGGCTACGGGTATCTCAAATAAGAGCGTTTTGAGTTGGCTTAAGGCTTGGCCGAGTTAACTCGATCGAATCGTGCGATGCTCTTGTGGTCTAAAGTGTTGATGGTAACGCAGGAAGGTGTAGCGTCTAGCCGATTGCTTATGATATTTGGCTTATCGCATTTGCTGTCATATTATTGACTTAATCTGCATCGCTTTCGTGAACAGATGACTGAAGTTAACCAGGCGTAAAGTTTGTTTAGCAACGAAAAAGCTAGCGGGTGTTTGCGTAAACACGCTTTAGCCGTTTCGGAACTGTGCATTACTTAAGATGCACAAACAAACGATGGTTAACGGTAAGCACTACTTCACACTTAACTAGGTGCTTTTACTGCTGCATTCGTTCATGTGAACTCATGTAACGGTCTTGCGCGGTGGAGCGAACAATCAACTGTACACTTTTGAGAGCACTGTTATGAAACAGTATCGAATTTTTAACAAACGAAATCTGCTGATAGCCAGCTGTGTGCTGTTTCTCACAGCGGGCTCCAATGTGCTGGCGCAATCGTGCAATAAAGATCGTAAAGTTCAGGCACGCGCTCTGAGCGAGGCTTCATACAAAAAGCTCAATGATATCTATGAAGATATCGGTAATGAGCTGTATGACTCGGCTTATGCTGACCTGACCAAGCTCTTAGATCGCGCCGGCGACGATTACGAGCGCGCGATTATCCATCAAGCGATGGGACATGTATCGGCTACCCAAGAAAAAGTCGATCAAGCAATGACCCATTTCCGTACGGCGTTGGATTTCGACGTACTGCCAAATAACACCCAGTTCCAATTGCTATACCAAGTCGCTCAGCTGCACATGATCGCTGAGAACTATGAAGAAGGTTTGGTTACTCTGGATGAGTGGTTCTGTGTTACTCCTGAAGAACAACACACCACTGCTGCCTATGTTTTGAAAGCCAATGCGCACGCCCAACTGAAACAGTATCGTGAAGGTTTGGCAGCCATCGAAGTGGCAATCTCAAAAGACGACAATCCTCAAGAGAGCTGGTACCAACTTAAGTTGGCTATGCATTTTGAGTTAGAAGAATATGAGAATGCTGGCGATACGCTGGAAGTAATGGTTACACGTTGGCCCGATAAGAAACAGTATTGGAACCAGCTGTCTTCAGTTTACTTAAAACTTAAACGCGACAACCAAGCCTTATCTGTATTGGCTTTGGCTGAACGTCGTGGAATGTTAGAAACTGAATCAGAATTCTTACAATTGGCTAATTTGTATCAGTATCTCGATATCCCATATAAAGCTGCTGATACCATGCAAAAGAACATTACCGCTGGCAATATCGAAGCTAGTCGTAAGAGCTGGGAGCAAGCTGCAAACGCCTGGTATCAAGCGCAAGAGCTTGAAAAAGCTTTAAATGCTTATAACCAAGCGGGCCAATATTCAGACGATGGCAAATTACATTTACGTCGTGCGTATATCTTGGTTGATTACGAACGTTGGGATGAAGCAAGCGGTGCATTAAATGCAGCTTTAGAGAAAGGCGGCTTGAAAAAACGTGACGAAGGCAACGCTTATTTATTGCTTGGTATGGCACAAATGCGTTTAAAGAGCTATGATGCTGCACAAAAGGCGTTTACAGAAGCTCGGCGTTATGATAATTCACGCAGAGCAGCCGGAGAGTGGTTAGGACAGCTTGAAGATGAAAAGTCTCGAGCCGGATAACATAAACCCTGAATATGCGGCCCTAACTGGGGAGGCGATTTAATGAGTACCGTAAGTGAAGTCGTGGAACAAAACGCAGGAATGGAAGCGGCAGTTGTGCTGGAAGAAGTGACTTCCTCTACCGAGGTAGAGGAAACGATCGCCACCGATGAAGAAGAAGCCCAGGCTGAGCCTGAGCTGAAGGCTGCAAAAAAAGCTTCCAAGAAGAAATCTGGTAAGAAGAAATCTTCTAAAAAGAAAGTAGGCAAGAAAAAAGCCGGTAAGAAGAAAGCGGGTAAGAAGAAAGCTTCTAAGAAAAAAGCAGGTAAGAAAAAATCTGCTAAAAAAGTAGCTAAGAAAGCCGCGAAGAAGAAAGCTAGCAAGAAGAAGGCTAGTAAAAAGAAAGCTAGTAAGAAAAAGTCTAGCAAGAAAAAAGCCGGTAAAAAGAAAGCCAGCAAGAAAAAGGCTGGCAAGAAAAAAGCCTCTAAGAAAAAAGTAGGTAAGAAGAAGTCTACTAAGAAGAAAGCTTCCAAGAAAAAAGCGTCGAAAAAGAAAGCGAGCAAGAAAAAAGCGAGCAAGAAAGGTCGTCGCGGTCGTAAGAAAGTCTCTTCAGCAGCGTTAATGAGTGATTTAGCGCGCCTGAAAGAAGATTTAATGGATGCTATCTCAGATCTGGGCGATCTGATCAAAGATAAAATTAGCTAATCTTTGATCTAGCCGGTGTTCACTGACGAACAATCGTCGGACTCACTGGAGTCGTTTTTAGATGCAATGTGGTCGGAGCGCGGTCTCGCCTCCGCCACATTATCTAGCTACCGATCAGATCTTTCTGATCTGATCAACTTCCTCAATGATCGAGACACCATCCTGCCGCATGCAGGAGCCGATCTTATTCAGGCCTATCTGGCCGATCTTCTACATCGTAATCTCTCTGTACGTAGTGTTTCTCGACGCTTGTCGTCGATGCGGCAGTATTATCGCTGGTTGTTACGTATGGGGCGGTGTGAGGTGGATCCTACTGCTCAGTTAGGTGCACCTAAAGCCATTAAGCCTTTACCCAAAGCGTTAGCTGAATCAGAAGTGGAAGCCTTGTTACGCGCTCCAGAAGGGGACGATCCGCTGGATTTACGCGATCACGCTATGCTGGAGTTGATGTATGCCTGTGGCTTGCGTGTTAGTGAGCTTGTGAAGCTGCAACGCAGCCAAATGAGTTTGAACCAAGGTGTCGTTAGAATCACCGGTAAGGGCGATAAAGAGCGCTTGGTGCCTATGGGTGAAGCCGCCATTAATGCAGTGCAACGCTATCTTAGCGATGGCCGCCCACAGCTCATTAAAGAGCGTATGGACGAGCATATTTTTGTTACCAAGCGAGGCAGCGCAATGACACGCCAAGCCTTTTGGTACATGATCAAGCGACGTGCGGTACAGCTTGAAATCGATAAAGATATCTCGCCACATATGTTGCGCCACTCATTTGCGACCCACTTGCTAAACCACGGAGCCGACCTGAGAGTCGTGCAGTTGTTATTGGGCCATAGCGACTTGTCGACGACGCAAATTTATACCCATGTGGCCATGCAACGACTACAAGATTTACACGAAGAACACCATCCGCGCGGCAAAATTCACGACTAAACTGCATTGGTATTTCTTGAGCTAAGCGTTTTCGCTTAGTTGTTGCTTATTGGGCGTTTGCATTAGCAGATCAGCCCTTGTTCTATTTGGCCTCCATCAGGCCTCATTTCAGCAAAGCATTATTTTCCAGAGTTGTGATATTCATATTTTCGATAAAGCGTTGAGCACATAAAAGAATTTTTTTATCTCTTCTCGGTCGTAGTTTTATCAATCATGCGACTTGGGAATGGAAAATGCATCAACGCATTGATCGCCAATATTTGGCTATGCAACCCACGAGAGATAAAGCGGCCTGGGTTCTTTTTTTGTTAATGTTGTTCATGGCGACATATGCGCAGGCAAATGACCCTGTTCGTA
>JAKSCJ010000210.1 GCA_022360675.1 Lysobacterales bacterium | reverse complement strand
TGTTGAAATCGGGCACGGCGATCAAATCCAGCTTGGCGTAAGGGTAAGGAATACCAAAGTATCCTTCCAAAGCCTCAACAATGCTGGCGGTATTTTCCAGGGCGTATTCAAATTTATCGCCTTTGCCTTTTACCGCAATGCCTCGCAATGGAATGGTGCGGTCGCGATAATCTGAGGTGGGAATATCTTTGGCTTCCACCACATCAAATGGGCCCACGGCAAAGGCCACCAAATAGGTGGGAATGGGCTTGCTGGTGGCAAAGGTGACCGTGCTGGTGCCGTTACCGTTGTCTTTTTCTTTAGTGGCCGGTGTATTAGCAATGGCCACCTGCCCCGTGGGTACCGTTAGGCGAACATCAAACGGGACTTTAAAATCGGGTTGGTCGAAACCCGGAAAGGCCAAGCGCGCCGAAATAGCCTCAAACTGGGTAAAGGCGTAAGACTCGCCGGCCTCGTCCACCTTATATAAACCTTCCAGCGCCAAGTTGTAGTTGCTGTGATACTTGATCACCAACTGAGCGGCTCCCGGGCCATAAGTTTCATCGAGCTTAATTTGTGCAACCCCGGTGCTTTCCACTTGCTCGTAGCTGGCATCGATACGACGCCCTTTGGCCGGCTGCAATTGAATGCTATCCACCTCAATGGCCTGGCCGTGGATCCAGAACAAATCGCGGCTATCGTTGAAGTCTAAATCGATGGTGACCTCACCGCTAAAGCCTTCTTTACGCGGATCGATAGTGAGATGCAGATCGTAATGGCTGGGCGTTACAAAGCGTGGAAGCTGACCGGTGGGAATATCCTGGGCCTGATTCGCTTGCTGGGCGGCGGTGGGTTCGCTGGCTGCTAGGATCTGACCGCTGGCGCTTAGCGCCAAGCCTGCCACCACACCGATCAATGCCGGGCGTATCGACTGGGCATAGCCAAACCAACGGGGCTCGTGGTGTTTCTGCTTCATAGTTTAGGAGAACCTTTTTCGGATAACACACAGGGCAGCTCAAGCCCGCCACCATGCTGGGTTATTGCATCTTTGGCTGAGTTTCCCCAAGCGCTGCTGCAAAAAGAACGCTCGGTATTGCTCACCGGCGCACCAGTGTAACAGCACCCAACGCTTTATCGAGTGCGGTTTAAATTCCAAATGCCTTGTGCCAGGCAACATCAGCCGCATGACACTCAAGCCAACCACAGTTAGCGGCGTGTGGTCTCTTGGCTCAGCAGAAAATGCAATAAGTTGTCTTGAAAAAACACATTACTGGTGAGGGCATCGTGGCCTTCACACAGAAAAATGGGGTAGTGCAATGGAAAGTGACTGTATTGATGCCGAGGTACCAGCGGATCCAGCACATCGCGCGCCAACAAAGATGCCTTGGTCACGGCACCGTCGCCCGGTTGCATCATTAGCCGTTCGTAGTCCACCCCCGGTTCCGGGTTTAAGATATCGTCGGGCCACAAGCGCAGCACCGACTCGCCACGCACTTCTTCCACCACCACCCGATTCGGCGTCAGCGTGCAATCGCCGCCGTACACCACCAATTGCCAGGGCTCGCGTTCCATACGCACGGTTAGCGACCACACAAAACGCCGCGCACGCTCCAAGTGTCGTTCGAAATAGGCTTCAAACTGCTTAAACTCGCGCTCAATTTGCGCCGCATTCAAACCTTGCTCGCGCCAATTCTCGACCATACGTTGGCGTACTTTCGGGTGAAAAATCGACCACTCAAAGCGCCGCCAGATATTCACATCAAATAAATCCCGCTTCAAAGCAGTGCCACGGGTGGTCATGATCCAATCGTTGAGCGGGTGAGGAAATAACTGATACAGGCTGGGAAAACTGGCTAAGACTTCGCTATTAATACGGCGCAAACCCACTTTTCGCCCTTCGATAAAGGCATGTAGCGAATTGGCCGAACCTAAATTGGGCGTCCCCAACAAAACCACCCGGCGTACGCGATTAGCGCCATGGTAATT
>JAKSCJ010000427.1 GCA_022360675.1 Lysobacterales bacterium | reverse complement strand
CGTTGGCGCTTGTTGTTTCTGGTATTGAATGGAATTTACAGCTTTAAACCGCCTTTTTTCTGCACTCAAAGACTTAGCGCACCTGATACC
Organism: Lysobacterales bacterium; assembly: GCA_022360675.1. Lineage (GTDB taxonomy): Bacteria > Pseudomonadota > Gammaproteobacteria > Xanthomonadales > Wenzhouxiangellaceae > JAKSCJ01. Next base: position 18,871 of record JAKSCJ010000427.1, on the reverse strand, counting down.
CCACTAGATTTGTTAAGCTCGCCAAAACATGACCAATGCCGCATATAAGACGGTGGTCAACAACGATACCGACAACAAAAGAAAGAACGCCAAGGACAGGCAGACAAGAAGCCGCCGCGAAATGATCGGCCTTGGCATTCCGGCGAGGAAATCACAATCCATGAAGGATCAAGATAAGAAGCGTGTGCTTGGTTTAGATCTAGGCACCAGCGCGGTGGGCTGGTGTTTGATCGAAGAAAACCAAAGCACACCAGCGTCCCTTCCCCAGGGCAGCGCACTGGAGCGTATCGTCGATATGGGCGTACGCGTTTTTCCCGAAGGGGTGGATCGCAGTCGTGGAGAAAAACCATTAAACCAAAATCGGCGCTTAGCACGCTCCATGCGCCGCCAAACCTATCGCCGCGAGCGCCGCAAAACGCGCCTGCTGCATCGCCTCATCGAAGCGGGCTTATTGCCCGATAATGCAGCAGCTAGAGAAAAGCTCTGGCAGCAACATAACCCTTATCGACTGCGGGCTGAAGCACTCGTTCGCCCTTTAAGCCCCCATGAACTAGGCCGCGCCATCTATCACTTAGGTCAAAGGCGGGGTTATTTATCCAACCGCAAAACGGGTAACGATAAAAGCGACGGCGTGGTGGCCGAAGGCATCAGTCAAATTCAAACCGCCATGCACGCAGGCGGCTTTGCCAGCTTAGGTGCTTATTTATACTCACTCAATCGCCAATCATCAGCACATCAAGCACACTCAAAAGCGCACATTACTCGCGTCAATCAGCCAGCTCGTATTCGCCAACAATACACCTCGCGCCAAATGTTTCTCGATGAGTTTGATCTGATTTGGCAATCACAAAAATCCTTTAATTGCCATCTTCCGCATCTCGCACAACGACAAGCCATCTGGCAGGCGATCTTTCACCAGCGACCGTTGCGCAGCCAAAAACACAAAGTGGGTTATTGTGAGTTTGAGTCTCAGCGTAAACGCGCTCAACTGGCAACGCTTGCGGCCCAGGAATTTCGCATTTTGCAGTTGCTCAATGGCTTACGAGTTGACGAAAGCGGCGATGGCGAACGTTGGTTAAGCCAGGCAGAGCGGCAATGTTTATATCAACAACTCAACCTTACCAAACAGCTTAAATGGCCTAAGGTGCGCAAGCTATTGCAGCTTGGCGAGCAGGCCGAATTTAATCTACAGCGCCTGAAAGATCAGGGTATTCCAGGTAACCTAAGCGCGCACTTAGTAGCCAATGCCATGGGTAAAGCACAGTGGAAAAAGCTATCGCTAACACAGCAAGAAAAACTCTTATTTGAACTGCTCAGTATCGATGCTGATGAAAGCCTGGAGAAACGTTTAATCAACCACTGGCAACTTAGTCTCGATATCATCCAAAAGCTGAAAAAAGCCTGCCGTCAATTACCCTGCGGATATTTGCATTTATCGCACAAAGCATTGCGCCAAATTAATGTGCAGCTAAAGCGCAGCTATGCCGATTTAAGCGCTGCCGAAACCCAGTTAATTCATCAACGTAACGACGCCCAGCGCAACCCACTATGCGCGGTTCAATACCACGATGCACTGTACTTAGTGGGTTACGAGCGATCGAACATTAATACCGACAAAGCACTAACCCGCTTGCCGTTTCCCGGTAAGTTTTCACGCCAAGGCCAACACGCCGTTGATAACCATGTAGCCATTACCGACTTACGCAACCCTTTGGTGGAACGAACCCTGTATCAGGTACGCCAAGTGGTTAACGCCATCATTGACAACTACGGCATGCCTGAGTTAATTCGCGTAGAAATGGCCCGCGATTTAAAGATTAATCGACGCCAGCGCGAGCACGATCAAAAACGCCAGCGCGATTACGAACGCAGTGATACGGCTGCGCGAAAAAAGCTATCCGATGTGGGCATAGCCACGCCCAGTCAGGCCGATTTCCTCAAGTATCGCTTGTGGCTAGAATGCGAGGGTGTTTGTCCGTACTCAGGAAAAACCATTGAATTAAACCATTTATTTGGTGATCACGCCCAGTTTCATATCGAGCATATTATTCCCTATAGTCGCAGCCTCGATAATAGCCCGATGAACAAGACCTTATGCGCCACCGAGGAGCAGTTGTTTAAGGGCAATCGAACACCACTAGAGGCTTATATGGAAAGGCCGCAACAATTAGCTGCAATCAAACAAAGAATCAGCCATTTTCATGCCTCAAAGCGCAGGCGTTTTTTACAAGAAAGCATCGACACTCAACACGCTATTCAGCATCAATTTAACGATACCCGTTACATTGCGCGCAAAGCGCGCGAATACTTAAGCCAACTCCAATGCCATGTAGAACCCATACATAATGGTTACCTTACAGCGATCCTGCGCGAAGCCTGGCAACTCGACGGCTTAATAACGCGGCCTACAAACACGGCCCAAGACAATCAGGCACAACCTCATCAAGAGCCATCGACTCAAATCCTAAAAAACCAACGCCAACACGACCACCGCCACCACGCCGTCGATGCCTTGGTCATCGCCATGAGTAGCGTGAGCCAAGTACAGCTGCTCAACCGTTACGCCGCCAGCCACGATGGTTATCGCATTGCATTCACCGACTTTCCGCAGCCACTAGCAAGCCTTCAAGTTCAAGCCAAAGATGCGTTTCAACGGATGATTGTTTCCCACAAGCCTCAACGCAAAATTAAAGGCCCGTTACACGACGAAACGGTATACGGCTTAATGAACAAGCAACAGCCCGATTATCAAAATATTGTGCTGCGTAAACCGCTGGCTTCCTTAAACAGTGCAAAGCAGTTGCATGATATTCGTGATGACAAAATCCGCCACTTAGCACTAGCACACCTTGAGCAACACAACGACGATTTCAAAGCCGCTTTTCAAAACCCCAAAGCACCCTTCGGAATGACGACCAAAAAAGGGTTGTTCCGACCCATTCGTAAAGTGCGTATGGTGTCGTCGCGCTCGGTGGTGCCGCTGGGAAAAAATAAAAAAGGCAAAGCCCAGCGTCACGTATGGACCCGTAGTAACCACCATATGGCCATATACTTAAGTACCGATAAAGCGGGGAAGGAAAGTTGGACAGCTCAGGTAGTCAGTATGTTAGAAGCCGCCCAGCGGCACAGCCAGCAACAGCCAGTGGTGAATAAAAAAGACCACACAAATGCGAAGTTTATCGTTGCTCTGCATCGAAATGACCTAGTTGAAATACAACACGAGGGCAATAGCCATATCTATCGAGTGGAAAAAATGGATCAGCAAGGGCGCATTAGCTTTCGCTTGCATTACGATGCCGATATCAAAAACAAGAAAAAATCACTACGGCTTACCGTTAATGCACTGCGTGATAAGTTTATCCGAGCGCTTAAGGTTAGCGTTTTAGGAAAACCGCTTAAAACTGAGATATAGCAATAGCTTGCTTGATAGATGTCTACATTCTTAAAAAAAGGCCGCTGGCGCGGCCTTTTTTAGTGCAGAGCTTAAGGTGTTTGCTTGCAAGTGAGCATGGCTAAGCGACTACTCGCCGCAAAAGCTTGTGGGCACTTGGCTTGCCGCCACTTCTTGCCAATCGTCACCTATGTTTTGGAATAACTGAACATCGGCTTGGAAGCAACCCAATACCACTTCAGCTTTACCCCATTCTGGAATAATACCTTGCTCGCTTAAGGCGTCGAGAGTGAGCTCGGTAAAGTCACTTTCGGTGGTTTCGCTACCCACAACCAAAACGTGACTGTCTTGCGCTTGTAAGATCACACGGTGATCGGAGCTCACAGCCACATGAATATTAAAACCTGTCCCCTGCTCGCCTGCAGCCATCAGACTGCCTGAGCACACTAAACACAATCCAGCAATAAGCGTAAGTCTTTTCATCAGCAACTTCCTTGGTCATTTATAAAGTAATAGCCCGCACCTAGAATCATCGGAGACTGATCGTTATCAGCACATTCCAACGATTTCATCAGCTCGAGCATTTCCTCTTTTTGCTTGAGCAACAAGCGATTTAGCTTGTCGTGGGTTTCTTGGGTGTTTTCCACCTTCATAGAACACACACGACGCTCAACCAATTTGTGATCGCCTTCATGGCGATGAGCAATGTTATGCGCGATGGTATTGGCCAGCGAAGACAAGGCCTGGGTTCCGTAGTCCAGCAACTTATCTTCTTCATCTTCAAAGAAACGCCAATGTGGATCCATCAAGCGCACAAAGTGTTTATTCACCACTTTGATATTGCCAGTTTCTACCATGCGCTCTAACACGGTTGGTGTTGATACACCACGGCCAGCATAGTGGCCAACTAAACCTTGGAAACTGCCGTCGTTACCAAAAATCGGTAAATCGGCCGGTTCATCACTGGTCTCGCTTCGCAACGCAGGATCTTTAGACCAACGGGCCAGTATGGCCGCTTCGGCGCATACATGGTAATCAGCCATTAGCTTGGGTTGCTGTTGTATTTCTTTCACCTTAGCTGTTGGTATTCCGGTCATAATACTGAGCTTGCTTAAGGTTACTTTCTTTTTGGGATAATCTTTCTTACATCGTTGAGCTGCCGATTCCACTCCAGCTTGAGTGACTAAATCGACCAATACTTTTATTTGTAAATACGGACTAAACAAACGAACAAAAACACACGCCATACGAAAAGCGGCTTTAATAATGACTTCCGAGCGTGCTCCAGGTACCAATTGAGTAGAACTACACGGTAAGTTCGCGTCGCCGCCGGTGGTTGGGCTTGTTGGTGACGCTGAATTGTCATGGACAGATACTTGAGTCATCCATAGCTCCTTGCCATTGATTCCTTTGCTTATAGGTTCATGTGCTCAGAGACACTCGCTGTTCTCTATACAAAGCGGCACATAAAGACAATACAAATAGCGAATAGCACTAATCGTCAATTGAAGAATTAGCAATTTACGATTTCAGCACTAACAAATCAACATTTTTTTGACTTTAATCTAATCTCAATTGGCCAAGCCAATCAGGTGGCTTTCACAAGTGTGAAAGAATCACGGCATCACAATGATTTCAAAGCGCATTTTGAGAAAAGTAAAAGCAAAAGCCACCAGCAAAAAGCACGAGCATAGTGGCTTTTTTAGGAGAAGAATGAAAGACGGTATGAAGCGTGAAACGCGATTAGAACAAAAACCTAAGAATAGCGATCTAAAACCATCTTCGCGAAGGCAGGCAAGCGTTCAACCATGCTCAGTCGTTCTGTGGGAATAGCATAGAATTCCCAACACGGCGGTGGGCGCTCCCAGGTTTCACGAGTAAAGGCGGCACCATCCAGCGAAAAAATATGGAAATTTAACGATTCAAAAAAACCAAAGAAATCGTCCTTACGATAATGATAAGTTTGCGCGCTGGATTGGCTGCCACCTTCAAACACCATCACAGGCCTTGAACGCGCCAACAACGCTCGCCCCCCCATTAATGCGTGGAGCTCGCCACCCTCGATATCCAACTTGATAAAATCGATATGGGTATGACCTCTAAAGCGCGCGAAGCGGTTAAAGACAGAGTCTAGCTGTACTTGCTTTACGTGAATGGTTTCCAGCTCGCCTTGTTCATCACTAAATGGGGTTTCTCTACGTTGTAAACCGCTATAGGCTGGATAACGCTTAAAGTGTTGAAAGCTACTTTTACCACGATTAAGACCAGCGGCCCGTTTAAAAAACTTGATGTTTCTCAAACCTTGTTGACGTGCACTACGTTTAAGATAACGGTACAAGTAAGGGATCGGTTCAAACGCAAACACTTTTCCGCTGGGGCCAGTACAACGCGCCATGGGGAATAAGTGATCGCCATAATGCGCCCCTAAATCGATAATATGATTGCCCGGCTCAATAATCGCCTCGTAGGCAGCTTGAACCACCGCTTCGAAAATTTCTCCCACATCTTTATTTTGCTGCTTGGCACACTGGTGCATTGCATCGATGAGATTTGTCATTCAATCCGCCCTGTTATGCATGGCATCCGTTCAAGCTCGAACCCTAGCACAGCATTGGTCTTGCTTGAAGCCGTAGCAATGCTAACAAAGCAATTTCGAACCAAAGCTGAACCAATGTGTTGCTATATAAATTAAGGTGGAGCCTAGATTAAAAACCGCAACCGAGAAATCATAAAGCTATAGGCCAAATGCAGCTTATCGTGGTTAGCAGATAATCTTTAAGAATGAAATGACTGAGCGCTTGGTAATAACACCGATGGCGGCCATTTTTAAGAATGGGTATTGCCAGAGATAGGCATCACCAAGCATTGTTATCAGATAGTTTGTGATTAGTTAACAAATGGGTGGTTAACAATGGGCAGTGTTTCAGTACGAGCTGAGTTTGGAGTAGGGTTAATCGAGAATCTTAAATTGAAAGTGTAGTGTAACTAAGAAACGATTCCCTTCAACCCACAACTACCGCTGGTATTGTGAGCAGCGCTACCTGCGCCGCGATTTTATAGCTGAACCCTCTCTAAATAAAACGCTGACATTGAACTTAAAGGCGCGATTTGCGAAACCTAAAAGCTTCAAAGCAATCACTTCAAAACAGCAAGACTGGCAAAGCAACAAGACTGACAATGAAGTTAGTGAAGCGTAGAGAGTGAAAAACCCCTTCCTTGGGGTGGCCCTTTCGCCGTCCAGTCTAGCGAGACGGCGAATAATTGCAAGTCATCATGAACCAAGCTGGCCGATGAAGCTTGTTATTCAATCGAGATACTACCAATAAGCAGCGTATTTCTATTGTCTTTTTATTTTTCGGCCTGGGTTTCGGTCAGCAGAAATCCGCATAAGAAATCACAATGATACCGACCCAAAACCAGTTGCTACTTACCAGTGGCCACAATAGTTAATGTAAAACTTAATAACGTACGGGTGAATAACCATTGGGCTGGATATAACCCAGTTTGAACGCAGCAAACAGCATGAGGAACAACGCGAGCGATAAACCAATACGCCAGGTTAGGCTGCGCACTAAGCGATCGCTTTCACCCTTATCTTTCATCATGAAATAAAACCCTGAGCCCAAGCTATACAAAATAGCGGCCAAGAATAAAAAGATAATCAGTTTGTACCACATGGTTGACTCGCTCCTATGGATGCGCTGTGTCTGACCGCCACCAGCTTACTCCAAAATGCGCTTAATTTAAGCTCATTTTAAAATCATGCAGCGCCCAACAATGACTACACATTGTGCTGGGCATCCTGCGCCGGTTGGGATAATTTAGCTGATGAGAACGATCTAAAAGTAATCGTTTGGCGGTGAATGGAAAGTGGTTTGACGAGATGTGGCGACCTGAAATGGCGCCTTGAATTCGATGTTGTTGCCAAGATCTGCACCTCAATTGTTAAGGCACAGTCACCGGAATTCAAACGACGGTACGACTTTCACCGCTGGCGTATTCTACTCCGAAAATACATGTAGGTGGCGGCATTTTTGATGTATTCACCTAAATCACGCCTTCCCGAGTACACTATATCCACTTTTTGTTGGCGGCAACTGCTGTAAATTCTTGCCAATTCGCACTTGAGAAGGCGTCGATGTATAGCCATTTACAGGCCATCTATGGGCGCAAGTGAGTAAAATTACCCCCATGTCTGCATCATCCCCCACCGAACCCTGGCGCCCGCGTTGGATTCCACTGCTGGCCGCTTTAGTGTTGATCGCCTTGTTTATTCGTTTAGGCGTTTGGCAGCTTTCGCGTGCCGATGAAAAGCGCGAAATTATGGCAGCAGCCGAGGCGGCTCCCGCTTTGGTATTTCAAGCCGACATGACCCAACCCGAACGCTATGCTCAACTCAGCGTTACCGGCCGTTTTGATACAGAACGCCATATTTTACTCGACAATCAAGTACTTAAAGGTCGCCCTGGTGTACATGTGTGGACACCATTTAAAACCGATGCCGGCCCTTGGCTATTGATTAACCGCGGTTGGCTGCCCATCGCCGCCGATCGCAGCTTGCCTGTCATTGAAACCCCCAGCGCAACCTTAGCCTTAAGCGCTCAGGTCAATGCCGCCCCACGTGTCGGGCGCAAGCTGGGTGGGCAAGACCAGCTCAAAACCAATACCTGGCCGCAGCTCGTCACTTATTTAGATGTGGCGCAAATTTCTGCCGCTATGGATTTACCCCTGCGCCCGTGGATCTTACAATTAGCCCCAGAAAGTCCTGGCGGCTTTGATGGCCGCCAATGGTCCGTAGTAAACTTTGGCCCGAAAAAGCACCTTTCCTACGCTTGGACTTGGTTTAGCTTGGCATTTACCGTGGCCTTGGTCACCTTCTTATTACAACGACCACGCCGCCGCCAATCATCAGCGATAAACAACCCACAAACCTCCTCTAATAAGCCCCCTGCCCGGAGTGAGTAAGCTATGAAGCAACGCGCCACCATCTTATTGGTGTTTGCTGTGTTTTTGACCCCCGTGATTCTCGCCACACTGATGCACAGCCAGTGGTGGCAGTTCGAGCCGGAAACCCGCAACTATGGCCAGTTAGTCGAGCCGGTTGTGGCGCTCGATCAATTCGCCGTCACCGATACCCACGGCCAACGCTGGGATGTATCGAACCTGACCGAACACTGGACCTTACTGGCGATCAGTGCAGAGCCTTGCACCGACGCCTGTATAGAGCGTTTAACGTGGCTGGCGCGCCTGCGCGAAACCCAAGGCCGCCACCTAAAGCGCGTCAATGTGTTGGTGGTAAGCCCCAATTCAGGTCACTTGCAAAGCCCCCCCGAGCAAGACCGAATCGTATTGGCGCAGTGGGATCAAGCCCAAGGCACACCTTCCTGGGCGCAGCAATTACCCGCTAATGAAGGCTTAAATACCACCTACTTGGTCGATCCGGTAGGCAATGTCATGATGCGCTACCCCGCCGATAGCGACCCCACGGGGATTCGCAAAGACCTCAAGCGCATTCTCACTTGGTCGAAAGCGGATAACGCCTGATGCTCACACGGACTACTTATTTACGTATTGTTCAGCTCACCACCATCATGGTGTTTGTGCTGATCGTCTTAGGCGCTTGGGTACGTTTATCGGACGCGGGCCTGGGCTGCCCGGACTGGCCCGGTTGCTATGGTCATGTGACCTGGCCGACTGCCGATGACGACGTGGCCGCCGCCAATACAGCCTTCCCCAGCATGCCGGTGGACGGCAGCAAAGCCATGAAAGAGATGGTGCATCGCTACGTGGCCGGACCGGTGGGGATCTTGATTGTCATTTTGGCGGTGCTGGCATGGCGCCGGCGCAAGCACGACCCCGAACAACCCGTGTGGATTCCCACCCTGCTGGTTCCCGTTGTGGGTGCCCAGGCGCTGTTAGGCATGCTCACCGTCACCTTGTTGGTAAAACCCGCCATCGTCACCTTGCATTTAGCGGGTGGTTTAAGCACGTTTGCCCTATTGGTATGGCTGTGGGCCAGCATGCGCCATCGCCCGGCAAAAACACTCAGTTCAGGTAGCCGGCGCTGGTTATGGCTGGGTGCGCTGGTATTGGTCGTGCAAATTTTATTAGGCGGTTGGACCAGCACCAATTACGCCGCATTGGCCTGCCCCGACTTCCCCACTTGTTATCAACAATGGTGGCCAGATACCGACTTCGGCGAAGCCTTTGTGCTGTGGCGCGAGGTGGGCGTGAACTACGAAGGCGGCGTGTTAGATCAAGCGGCACGAACGGCCATTCATTTAAGCCACCGTATTGGTGCCATACTGGCACTGGTGGTTTTGGGTTTATTAAGCCTACGTTTGTGGCGGCGTGAACGTGCCGGTTTTGAAGCCAGTGTTCTGGCAGTTTTGTTGTTCACCCAGCTCACCTTAGGTGTGTTGAATGTGGTGCTGCATCTACCGCTACATAATGCAGTGGCCCACAACGGCGGTGCCGCCCTCTTACTGGGTTGGCTTGTGTTCTTATTTCATCGTTTTCGTCAGCCATGAATACCTCATCATTGAAGCTAACGGGGAACAGTGCCATGAGCCTATCCCAGCGCATGAATCAATATTTGGGCCTGTGTAAATTACGCGTGGTGGCCCTGATTGTGTTCACCGCCATTGTCGGCATGTTATTAGCCGTCGATGGCGCACTACCTTGGTTCGAGGTGATCATCGCCAGTTTGGGCATCGGTTTGGCCGCATCATCGGCCGCCGCTGTGAACCATCTGTTAGATCGACGCATCGATGCCAAGATGGATCGCACCATCCATCGCCCCCTGCCCAGGGGGGCTTTACGCGAGTCTCAAGTGATCGTTTTCGCGCTCACTTTGGCCGTTATTTCTATGGTCATGTTAGGGGTTTGGATTAATTCCCTAACTGCGGTCTTAACCTTGGCCAGTTTAATCGGCTACGCCCTGGTTTATACAGCCTACCTAAAGCGCGCGACGCCGCAGAATATTGTCATTGGTGGTTTAGCCGGTGCGGCTCCGCCGTTACTGGGCTGGGTGGCCATGACAGGCGAGGTGCATCCCTACGCTATTATTTTGGTTTTAATCATCTTTGTGTGGACGCCGCCACACTTTTGGGCACTGGCCATTTTCCGTCGCGACGACTACGCCGAGGCCGAAGTTCCCATGCTGCCAGTAACGCACGGGATCAACTTTACACGCTGGCAAATTCTCTACTATACGGTGCTGTTAGTCCTTGCTACTCTACTGCCCTGGCTCACCGGCATGAGCGGACTTTTTTATCTGGGAGGAGCATTAGTCCTTAATGCCGTCTTCTTAATTTATGCACTCGCTTTGCTTCGAAGTGAGAACGAGCTATTGGCAATGCGCATGTTCGGCTACTCGGTGTTGTATCTGATGATGCTGTTTGCGTTTCTTTTGATTGATCACTATTTGCCGGATCATCCGGCCTTGCGTCCACTGGGAGTTTTGCTATGAGCGCCACGCCCCAGGCCATGCCTGAAACCCCAATGTCCGATGGCACCTTGCACGAGCTGGAAGCTCAGCAAGATTTCATTCAGCGTCACATCGGTCCTTCTGCCGCAGATCAACAAACCATGTTGGAGCAATTGGGTTATGCCAATCTTCAACAGATGATGGAAGCGATTCTGCCGCCCAGTATCTTGCGCCAAGACAAAATGCCCTTGGCCTCACCCCAGAGTGAGCACAGCACTCAGCAACGTTTGCACGAGATCGCCAGCCTCAACCAGATCAAACATAATATGATCGGCCTGGGTTACCACGACAACATCACCCCACCGGTGGTACGTCGTAATCTGCTCGAAAACCCGGGCTGGTACACCGCCTATACCCCGTATCAGGCGGAGATTTCCCAAGGTCGTTTAGAAGCTTTGTTGAACTATCAACAAATGATCACCGACCTCACCGCGCTACCTTTGGCCAATGCGTCCTTGTTAGACGAAGGCACCGCTGCCGCCGAGGCCATGGCCATGCTGCAACGGGTGAATCGTCGTTGTAAGAGCAAGCGCTTTTTAGTCGATAGCGGCGTGTTGCCGCCCACCCTTGATGTGATCCGCACCCGTGCCGAATATTTCGGTTTCGAGATCGTGCATGGCGATGCTACTGAAGCCTTAAATGGCGACGATCAATTCTTCGGTGTGCTGCTGAGTTATCCCACTGTTGACGGTGCGGTAAACGATCCACGCGCCCTGATCGAGCTGGCTCACAGCAAAGGCACTTTAGTGGCCATGTGCTGCGATTTGTTGGCCTTAACCGTACTGACACCACCCGGTGAAATGGGCGTGGACGTGGCGGTGGGCAGCGCGCAACGCTTCGGTGTGCCCACATGGTTTGGTGGTCCGCACGCGGCGTTTATCGCCACCAGCGAAGCACACAAGCGCGCCTTGCCCGGCCGCATTATTGGCGTGTCGAAAGATCGCCATGGTCGCCAGGCCTTACGTATGGCTTTGCAAACCCGCGAACAGCATATTCGTCGCGAAAAAGCGATGAGTAATATCTGTACGGCCCAAGCATTGTTGGCCATCGCCAGTGGTTTCTACGCCATTTTCCACGGCCCCGACGGCCTGAAAAACATTGCTCTGCGCACCCATCGCATGGCTCAGCTGGCTAACCAAGCACTGCAACAAGCAGGTCATCAAGTGCGCCACGCGCATTACTTCGACACCCTGTTTGTAGAGGTGGCCGAGCCCCAACGCGGTGAAATTCTGCGCGCGGCCGAAGCCGCCGATATCAATCTGCGCTGGGACGACCAAGCGGGCATTGGTTTCAGCATTAACGAAGCCACCACCCGCGAGCATCTTTCTGCCGTGTTGAAAGCCTTCGGCTGGGATGGGGATCTCACCACTTTAGATCACGCACTGGCCGCCGACGCCTCGGCTTTGCCCGAGTCAGTACAGCGCAGCAGCAGTTACTTAGAACATCCGGTATTCCACCAATACCGCAGCGAAACCGAGCTCATGCGCTACATGAAGCGCTTGGAAAATCGTGATGTGTCGTTGACCCATTCCATGATTTCTTTGGGTTCGTGCACCATGAAGCTGAATGCCGCCGCCGAAATGGAGCCCATCAGCTGGCCCGAATTCGCGCAGATGCATCCCTTCGCCCCGCCCGGACAAACCGCCGGTTATCGCCAGTTGTTCAAAGAGCTGGAGGATATGCTGGTGGCCTGCACTGGCTACGAGGCCGTTTCCTTGCAACCCAATGCGGGCTCGCAAGGTGAATACGCCGGTCTGTTGGCGATTCGGAAATATCACGAGAGCCGTGGCGAAGGTCACCGCGATGTGTGCTTGATTCCCAGCTCGGCCCACGGTACCAATCCGGCCAGCGCGCAGATGATGAGCATGCGTATTGTGGTGGTGGGCTGCGATGAGCAAGGCAATATCGACTTTGCCGACCTCACCGCCAAGGTGGAGCAACACAGCGACAAGCTGGCCGCCTTGATGATCACCTATCCTTCCACCCACGGTGTGTTCGAGAGCAACGTCACTGAGGTTTGCGACTTAATTCACCAACACGGCGGCCAGGTTTACCTCGACGGTGCCAACCTCAACGCCCTGGTGGGTTGGGCGGGGCCCGGTTTATTCGGTGCCGATGTTTCCCACTTGAATCTGCATAAAACCTTCTGCATTCCCCACGGTGGTGGCGGACCGGGCGTAGGCCCCATCTGCGTACGCAGTCACTTAGCGCCGTTTTTGCCCAGCCATGGCTTAATTCATCCTTTGGGTGAACAAGATGCTGTAACGGGCGCGGTAGCTACAGCGCCGTGGGGAAGCGCGGGTATTTTGCCGATTTCCTGGTCGTACATTGCCATGATGGGCCGCGAAGGTTTGGAAAGCGCCACTGAAGTGGCCATTCTGAACGCCAACTATGTGGCCGAGCGCCTGCGTGGTCATTACCCTATCTTGTACACCGGCCGTGAAGGTCGTGTGGCCCACGAGTGCATCGTGGATTTACGCCACTTCAAAGACGAATGCGGCATCACCGAGGAAGACGTGGCCAAGCGCTTGATCGACTTCGGTTTCCACGCCCCCACCATGTCGTGGCCGGTGCCGGGCACCTTGATGATCGAGCCCACAGAGAGTGAATCCAAGGCTGAATTGGATCGCTTCTGTGACGCCATGATCGCCATTCGCCAGGAAATCCAAGCCGTGGCCGATGGTCAGTGGCACCTGGAAGATAACCCGCTCAGCAATGCGCCCCACACCGTACACGAGGTGAGTGGCGACGACTGGTCGCATGCTTACAGCCGCCAACAAGCGGCGTGGCCGGTAGCCAGCCTGCACGAAGGCAAATACTGGCCGCCTGTGGGCCGAGTCGATAATGTCTATGGCGATCGCAACCTCATCTGTAGCTGCCCGCCGCCTTCAGCCTGGGAAGAACACCCCAGCAACGATGCCTGAGTGCATAAGCTAAGGGCGCTAGATTAAGCGCATCAGCTAGCTAAAGGCGCAGTGCTTCACTTCACTGCCACACAAAGCCCGGCCAAGCCGGGCTTTGTTGTTTTTACGTCGACTTGGTCTTAATGCCACTGAGGTAACGACTCAGATTCGTTAGTGTGCGCTTGTAAAAACACCCCCTCTAAGCCCTTCGATAAAGCGTTTTTTTACATAGAGATCAAAATACTAGGAGATCAAAATACTAGCGTCACCATCGATCCGCTCACTTGATACCGTTCGTCCTCACTATTTCGGTGGGTGCTTGACCCTACCCATCACTTCAGTACCATGATGATGGCGGTGGCACTCCACAACACCGCCTGCGGCTGAGGATCGAAAGGGAGCCCGCTAGACACTCTCCATGCATGCTACAGCCTGCTGGCTCATCCATTATTAGGACGATGGGCAAAGACGTGAAACTCTACGCCCAACCCTCCCCGCCAGTCTGGGGAGGGGGCCACAATGGGTTGATCGTCACCGGGGTTATCAAAACGGGGCCACGCACAAACGATGCAGCTCCCGTAGGGCATTTGAAGATCGACGAAGGAATTCTCTGTGATTGAGACTCAGCCAAGCTGGCGCAAATACGCCATTTGCGCACTGTGCATGAGTGTAGCCGCATTAAGCGCCTGTTCTCCGGACGAAGAGCCACCACCACAGGCCGCTGAGGACGACGGCGGCAGCTTCCTCACCCAACCTACCGATAAACTCACGCCAGGTGTTCATGCCCAACTGGTGCTGCCGATGCGCAATCCTGTCGATACACCAGCGGTAGATAGCGTTCAGAGCCTGCAAATTAACGGCCCCGGTAAATTTCATTTAGTGCCGCGCCATCAAGACCGGCCCGCGTACTACTTTATTGGCGACGGTAACGATAACGATGGTTTTAACCTCTCGATCTTCCTGCCCGCCGATTCCAAAAGCGGCGTTTACGGCCTGACCGCCACGTCCCCCTTCAACACAGGGCGCGCCTTCGAGATCAAACTCGACTCCGATGATTACGGCAGCTTCGGTTATCGCACCACCGGCATCTTGACGCTGAATCAGCTGCAAGCTTTAAGCAGTGGCACCATTTTGGCCTCGGGTACCTATGCCTTCCGTAGTGCCAATGAGGCCGGAGAGCTGGTAGAAGTGATCGGTAGTTTTCGCATCGACGACAACTCCGCATCGCCTTAAAGCCTGGCTGCGCTATGCTCAGGCTGCATCAACGAAACGGCTCCATCCATCGTTAACCTGTTGAGTGCCATGCGATTACTCATCTTCCAAGCTAAACACTTTGAATTTACCGCCACCCATAAAGGCTCGCCACTCGGTGCGGAAATACCCGAACCCAGCGCCGATCGTATCGAGCAAACCTTAGTGGCGTTTATTCAGATGGAACCGCGCGACGAAGAGCGCGATAAAGCGGTTTTAGATCAGGCCGTGAAGTATTTCCGCTGGTTCGCGCGGAAGCGAGAGATGAAACGCATTGTGCTGCATTCCTTCGCCCATTTGGCTGAAGAGCGCTCCAGCCCTGAGTTTGCCCTGGCCTTTTTCCAACGCTTGCAAGAAAAACTCGAGCAATACGAGTTTGTGGTCTCACAAACGCCCTTCGGCTGGAGTTTGGAATGGGATCTCAACGTCGAAGGCCACGCTTTTGCCAAAACCTTCAAAGCGCTCTAGCACGAAAGCGGCGTGAGCAGCTATGCCGTACAGCCTTAGAATATGGCTTTGCTCGTTTCCCTTTATGCTGACCATTTCACGATAAATCGTTAGCTCTGGCCCTATTAAAAAGACTCATTATGCGGAGTCGTTCCAGCGTTCACGGCGAATTCCCTACCATTAAGCGCTATTTAGCAGAAAGCTCTTGGCAAGCGCATTGCACTAAAAAAGAAACTGTGTCTAAATGATTCGGCCCATAAAAATGAGGACGATGACCGTGCAGCACCAACCCGCTCAAACCGATTTACTAATGGTAATCGGTGTCAACATCGATACCAGCTTTGCGGGCCAGCAAGACCAACAAGACATCCAAAAGCTTTGGGAACACTGGTTTAGCGCCCAAGTTTCGCAGCAAATTCCCAATCGGGTCGACGAAAAGATCTACAACATCTACCACAATTACCAAGAACGCGATCAAGGTAATTATTCGGTGCTGTTGGGGCATTCGGTGAGTAGCTTGGATCAAATTCCCGATGGTTTAAGCGGTTTGATTTTCCAGCCCGGTCGCCAGGTGCATTACCAGGTCAACGGTCCTTTGCCCGATGCCGTCATCAGCACATGGCAAAATATCCGCCAAAGCCAAGATTATCGCCGCGCTTATATCGCCGATTACGATGTTTACCAGTTTGCCAACGATCCTAAACAGGCACCGGTGGTTAACACCTATGTTTCGGTGTTGGGCGAGCAAAATCATCATCGGGCACAGGCCTGAGCATTAAATCATCAGCGCTACAAGCGGTAGCTTAAGTCCACCTCAAAACCCGGCCCGACCGCAGCGATCCCACGGCTGAGTTGCATCACCTGGAAGCGCTCGCCCATCTCGCCGGGTAGCATCAAGCGCCGCACCTGTTCGGCGCGCATGGCCATCTCCGCCGGGTCTTCCAATTGCTCCAGCGCTTGCAGCACACCACTACTGAGCAAGAAATGGGACTGGCTGGTGTAGCCTGCCATGGTCCACCCTTGTGCATCGGCCACTTCAGCCACCGTGGTGAAATCCACAAACGCGGTAATATCTTGCAAACCGGGCCAGCGTAAAGCGTCGTCGTGGCCTTGGTGCTGGAAATAACACATCAAGCTGCCATCACGCCGCTGCGGGTGATAATACTCGTGACGCGGGTAGCCATAGTCCACCAGCAAGACCATGCCACGCTCCATCGGTGCTAAGGTTGAGCTTAGCCACGGTTGAATCTGGTGGTGTAACTCGGTGATGTACCGGCCTGGTGCGCCGGGCAATTGATCTTCTTCTTGAATTTGCTGACAAATCGCCCCCAAGCGTTCTTCAGCCAACGCTTGCAAGTCGCCGGACAGCTGACCTTCAATCAATACCAATTGCTCACCATTCCAATCCACCAATAAACGGTGTAAACCGCGACCATCGGCCATGATGCGCTCCACCGCCAGGGCATCCAACACTTCGTTAGCAATCACGACACCATTAAAGCCTGGGGGAATTTCTGTGACATGGGCAAACTGAACACCAGCAGTGCTCATGGCTTCAGCCAATCGCTCATGTTGGCGCTGCTGTAATGTTTTACTACGTTCTAAAATTCGATAGCTGGATAAACCACAATCTTCGGCCTTCAGCGCAGCCAGCAGATCTTGAGCTAAACGCCCGCTACCCGCGCCAATCTCGATAATCTCCACGCCAGCAGCGAAGACTCCACCCCCATTAGTATTTGACCGAGCCTCGGCCACCACTGCCGCAATATGCTTAGCAAGACCAATCGCGAATAAATCGCTCACTTCCGGTGCAGTCACAAAATCGCCCTGCTCACCAAAGATCGCCGAGCGGCCGCTGTAATAACCCCATTCAGGGTGATACAAACACAACTCCATGTATTCGCTAAACGGCATGGGGCCATGTTGTTGAATTTTTTGGGCCAAGTGTTGGGTAAAAGACTCGCTGCGCGCTAAGGCGTTAGCGTCGGGGCTTTTCATAGCTGGGCGAGAAGGCGGCATCACGCGGTGGTATTCCTGAACAACGGCAAGCAAGAGAAAAAGCGAAGCACAGAAACACTCTGGGTGTAGCCCACTAGGGAGAGAGACACGAAGCGAAACCCACTAGAGCGAAACGCATTAGGCCAAATGCCCCAGAGTTTTGTCATTGTCTTCGCAGCAATGGCATTATAGTCGCAAAATACATTCAATTCTGTCGTGGTTTTCCCGCCTCAGCCTGCTTAAGTGACAATGTCCGTGACACAGCATTTCGATACCACGGCAACGGACTGCCCAAGCTCATCCAAGCCAGACCCAGCTCAAGTTGCGTTGGTTACTGGCGCGGCAAAACGCATAGGTGCGCGCATTAGCCGGCACTTGCATCAGCGCGGTTTACGCGTGGCCATTCATTGCCGCCACGCTAACGAAGAAGCTCAACAACTGGCCCAAGAACTCAACAGCCAGCGCGCTCATTCTGCCTTGATTGTTCACAGCGACTTAAACGACTTAAACCAACTGCAACAACTGCCCGATCAGATTATTCAGCATTGGGGTCGTTTGGATATTTTGGTCAATAACGCTTCCAGCTTTTTCCCCACACCGGTGGGCAAAGTCACAGCAACACAGTGGGATGATTTATTCGGCAGTAATGTGCGCGGCCCGTTTTTCTTAAGCCAAGCCGCTGCACCTTATTTACGCCAACAGCAAGGCGCGCTGATCAATATTGTGGATATTCACGCTAGCAAACCCTTGGCCGAGCACAGTTTGTACTGCATGGCCAAAGCCAGCTTGCTGATGATGACGCAATCGCTAGCCAAAGAATTAGCGCCCGAGGTGCGAGTCAACGCAGTGGCGCCGGGGTATATTCTGCGACCGCCCGACGACTTTCCCGATCACATTCACGACACCATCGTCCAACGCACTGCTTTAAAACGCCAAGGCGACCCTCAAGACATTGCCCAGACCGTCGCTTTCTTGGCTTTAGATGCGCCGTTTATCAGCGGTCAAGTCATTGCGGTGGACGGCGGCCGCAGCCTGCACATGTGAGCTTCCTCAGCAAGCCAGAGCGTTAGTGGGCCTTGCGCTGACGTTCGATACACACCCCGACCGCACGGGCATTTTTAACGGCAGCGGGTTTGGCTACTTTAATGCGCACTTTGGGAATGTGGAATTCGTGCAGCAAGATATCGGCACAGCGCTCGGCTACGGTTTCCACCAATAAGAATTGCTCGTTTTCAATGAAATCGGTTAAGCGCCGTGAAACGCCGTCGTAATCGATCGTGTGCTCTAGGGCATCATCCTTGGCCGCGGCGCTGATATCCCAGCTCATTTCAATATTAAGCACCAGCTGTTGGCGAATCTCGTGCTCCCACTCGTACACACCAATAACCGTTT
>JAKSCJ010000162.1 GCA_022360675.1 Lysobacterales bacterium | reverse complement strand
TTCGCAAGCTTAAGTAGTTTCTTATGGACTTTAATATGGCTGGGTGAAGAATATAAACATTGCGCTCGCGGCTGCCTTTGCCAAATATTTTAATTTTTCCTTCATCTACATTAACGTCTTCGATGTTGATGAGTGTTACTTCGCTGACTCTCATGCCGGTGCAAGCCATGAGTTCTATGGCTAAATAGCTGGTTAACTTTATGTCATTGGCGTGGTGGGAGTGGGTGTCGTGAGGTATTGTTAATTTAGTAACAGATGATGCTCTTCTCAGCTTCTTTAATTCTCTTTTATTGAGCGATTTAGGTAACTGCTTCGGAAGTTTGATGTTGATTTTTAAATCACTGAATGGATTTTCTTGAATGAGCTTTTTCTCTTTTAGCCAGGCATAAAATGTTTTTAAGCAGGCGGTGCGGCGTTTGATGGTAGCTGGGCTTAATGATCTTTCAATGCTTAAATATTTAAGGTAGGTAGAAATATCTTTGTCTGTCGCATCGTTCTGGTTGATGCTCGATAAAAATTTTTTAAAATCGCTTAAGTCTTGCTCATAGGCACGAATAGAGTGAAGTGATAAATTTCTTTCGTAACGGCAGTAATCTAAATAGCGCAGGCTGTGTTGCTGGAAGTGGTGCATAAGTCTATCTTTTTAGGGAATTATTTGTTGTCTTGCTTTCCTTTGCAAGTTGTTTTTATTGCGCTAATTTATCAATGTGTTTTTATCTTGCTTAATTGCGGGTAAGCTAAATTTATATTTTTTGATGCTTGCTTTACAGCATTTAATGGAATGAGGCAGATATGTCACTAGAGCACTACATGACGACCTGGGTTATTTATCTCGCTGCGGCGTTAATCGGTTTATTGCTATTTAGGCGTTTAGGACTAGGCTCTGTCTTGGGCTTTTTGGTGGCCGGTGTGGTGATTGGCCCCTTTGGCTTTGGGGTGGTGGGTGATCCGGAAGGTGTCTTGCATTTTTCGGAATTTGGCGTGGTGATGTTGCTGTTTGTGATTGGCCTGGAGTTAGAGCCCGCGCGTTTGTGGGAGATGCGTAAGGATGTGTTTGGTGCGGGTGGTTTGCAGTGGTTGTTATCGGCGTTTTTGATTACCGGCGTGGCGTTGGCCTTTGGGCTGACCTGGCAGGCGGCTTTGGTGTTGGGGCTGGCTTTGGCCTTGTCGTCTACAGCATTTGCCTTGCAGGTATTGAACGAACGCAATGAAATGGCCTGCCAGCATGGCCGAACCGGCTTTTCCGTCTTGTTATTGCAAGACTTGGCCGTAGTCCCATTACTGGCCTTGGTGCCTTTGTTAGCGCCAGGCCATGCCGAAAGCCAATCGGTGTGGCCCGGTTTATTGTTTTTAGTATTTTTGGTGGTGGCCGGTCGTTTCCTGCTACGCCCTGCGCTACGTTTGGTGGCTAAGTCCCGCAGCCCAGAAGCTTTTACCGGTGCGGCTTTGTTATTGGTATTAGGTGTGGCTTTGGCTATGGAAGCCGGTGGTTTATCCATGGCACTAGGGGCCTTTATGGCGGGAATCTTATTGGCCGACTCGGAATATCGCCATGAGCTGGAAACCGCCATTCAGCCCTTTAAAGCCTTGTTGTTAGCTTTGTTTTTTATTGCAGTGGGCGCCACGGTCGATTTTCCGCTGCTGGCCCAGCAGTGGCAAAGCGTTTTATTGCTGGTGGGTATTTTAATTGGGATTAAAGGCGGGGTTTTACTGCTCTTAGCCAAGCGTTTGCATTTAGGTGCTTATGGCGGCGGCGTGTTGGCGCTGAGTTTATCCCAGGGCGGTGAATTTGCCTTTGTGGTGTTGGCCGAAAGCTTGGACGCCTCGTTGATCGACGCCGAGATTCAAAAACTCTTGGTGTTGGTGGTGAGTTTATCCATGGCCACCACACCGATCTTGCTGTTTATCTTCGATCGCTTCATCGCACCACGTTTGGGTGCGCGCCGCAGTGGCGATTACGATCAGATCGAGCAAGACAACACCCAGGTCATCATCGCGGGCTTTGGGCGCTTTGGACAAATCATCGGTCGGACCTTGTTGTCGCGAAAAATCCCCTTCACCGCTCTGGATCGCGATGCCGATCATGTGGATTTTATGGGGCAATTTGGCAGCCGGATTTTCTATGGTGATGCCGCCCGGCTCGACTTACTACGTGCCGCCGGAGCGGAAGAGGCCAATGCTTTGGTGGTGGCGGTGGACGATCCGGAAAACTCGATCAGTATCGTTGAGCTGTGCAACCAGCACTTCCCCCAGCTAAAAGTCTTTGCCCGGGCGCGTAATCGGATTCATGCCTACCGCTTGATGGAATTGGGTTGCACCCAGGTGTATCGCGAGAATTACGGTTCCAGCCTGGAAGCAGCCGAGGCGGTGTTGAGCAGTGTGGGACTCACGTCTTCCAATGCCGCCAACACCGTGCGCCGTTTTCGCATCCACGACGAAGATCTCATGCAGCGGGCGTATCAACATCATCGCGATTTTGACAAACTGCTGGAACTGGCGAAGGAAGGCCGCGCCGAGCTTAAACAGTTATTCGAACAAGATGAAGATCACCAAGAGGGTTTGTAGGCCACTGGTTTCTCATCTGACTGTTTTAACGAAACGGAGTGGCGCACAGTGATGCGGTTGCTTGGGGTGTAAGCAACGATGCACTGGGCGCTTGAAAATTGACGTGCAGTTGTCCACTGCCGTCGTGTAGCAGTGGGCCCGATAACAAACCGGCAAAGACAAAAGTGGCCGGTTTAAATAAAGCCGAATCCAACCATTGTTCGCTATAACTCCATACGCTGGGCACACCACTTTGGCCCTGGCTGAATTGATAGCTCAGCAAGCCTTTTTGTTGTGATTGATTACAGGCAAGCTCGGTGGTCCATGCGAGCTGCACATTGAGTTGATCGTTGCTGTGTAAGCGATAAGCCGATGCCGGTGCTGGCGGGGGTATTGGGCTTATGCGGCCATCGTTGAGACGAAAATAAAACCGATACCCGCCATCGGAACCCGAGCTGCGTTCCACCAGGGCCGTTAAGACGCTGGCCTCGGGCTGTGGGTAGTCGTTAGGCGTTTGAACACTGCTAATTTCAAAAACAGCAATTTGCTCACCAGGGGCAAGCCGTAGCTGGTGAAAATTAAGGCTGAACTCGGCTTGCACTTGGTTATTTTCGACGATAGGAAAAATAGACACGGCATTATTGTGACCGCCTGCAGGAAAATTGAGGATATTCAGATGGCAATGCTCGCTATGATGATGATCTGGATCGTCGGAGTCACAAAACTCGACCTCAGCGTAACTAGGATTAGCCTGGACGATGGCCAAAGATAAACTGACGATACGACCAATATTAAGAGCCATTGTGTTGACTTGCTTGTTCATGAAGATCGTTCCCTTTGGTGTTGGTTTGCTTTGATACTTACCGTGGCAGCTTGGTTTGTATTTTTGGATGCCATATCCAGCTCGTGCAACAGTTGTGTGGCCTGCATGAGCGTGGGGTGATCATCATCGTAGGCTTGTTGGAGTAAGGGCATCGCTTGCGCTAGCTGTTGTCTGCTTGCAGCGGTATCAGCTAATGCCCAATAGCTTTCTGCCAGCTTTAAGCGCGTGCGCGCCAAGTTGCTTTGTTTGGGTGTGGGCTTTTGTTGGAACTGTTGTAAGGCTTGTTGTAATTGATGAATGGCCCGAGTGTGTTGTTGTAAACGTTGATAATGCTGTGCCAGCGAGCGATGGAAAATACCCAAATTATTATGGGCTTCCTGATAATGGTTTTTGGCTATGGTGATGGCGGATAAATACAGCTGTTCGGCTTTTTTATTGTCGATGGCATGTTCGCTAAAAATATTGGCCAGATTGTGCTTTGCAAAGGCGCTGAGTATGTGATCGGCACCATATAAATCTTGAATCACACGGTGGTGATGTTGGAACAAGGCCAATGATTCTTCGGTGTGGCCTAATCGATATTGGGTAATGGCGATTTTTTCTAAAGCTTTGTGAGTCAGTGGGTGGGTTGGTCCGTATATAGCCGAGTATTGTTGATATGCTTGTTGGTAAGCGTTTAATGCGTGCTCAAAGTTTTTTTGTTGGCGATGAAAATAAGCTATCGAGGTGAACACTTGAGCGCGTAAATGATGGGCTTTTGATGGGTGTTTGATGAATGCAGTTTGTATTGCCTTGAGTTTTTCTAGTGCCTCTTGCTGTTGGTCTTGATACAACATTAACCTTGCTAACTGATACTGG
>JAKSCJ010000234.1 GCA_022360675.1 Lysobacterales bacterium | reverse complement strand
TTTCGTAAAAATAGCGTCGAAACATAGGGTCTTGCTCTGCTGCCCATTCATCTAGTAACAGTAAATCTCGATCTTCAGCCAGTGCGGCAATCAACGCTAAACGTTTACGTTGCCCTTGGGACCATTGATGCACATCCACATGCTGGCCTTCGGCAATGCGTTGCTCGGGCAATTGAAACTGCTGGATCCAAGCTTTTAGCTGTGTGGGTGATACTGAAATTTGATTGGCCTGGAAGGCATCATCGAACACATAAAAGCCATCCAGCACGGTTGAAATTAAACTTTGGTAATACGGTATATTTTCAAGCTGGAGTCGCTCTTGATCAACATAAATCGCACCCGCCGAGCTGGGATACAAGCCTGAGATCAGCTTTAACAAAGTCGATTTACCACGCCCATTGCCACCACTAATAAACACCACCTCGCCCCGCTCAATTCCAAACGTTACCGGTGCCAATGCAAAACGATGTTCATCGTCTTGCCCTTTGCTTTGGGGCGGGTACTGATATCTTAAATCAACAAAATCGAGGCGCTGCCACTGGGTATAATCGATAGGCTGAAGAGAATTTGATGGCAGCACGTCGTTACTCGCTACAACAGCATTGAGCTGAAGCGAACCTAAGCTATGTAAAGCCACTTGTGCGCTAATCCAATGCGGCACATGATTAATCAAAAAGATCACTGGCCCACGTAAGTACAGTAGTAGCAAAACATAGCTACTCATAACCGCCAAACTCATGGGCAAAAACCACTGCGCACACAGCAGCACCGCAGCCATGATGAATAATGAAATACTCAAACTCCAGCCCGAGTACAAGTTCTGATAATCGTCACGACGGCGTGTGCGATCATACAGCTGTTGAAGATCAGTATGGAAGCGATCATCCAAATAATGCTTGGCACGGTGTTGATTAAAACTAAGCTCTTTTTTCCCGTACACCAAGGCATGCACACGACTTAGAACATTTTGCATACCGAGGCGAAATTGGCGATTAGCATCGCCCAGGCGCCGCAGCAAGAAACGCTCAGAAACAGCAATGGCGATCAACACTAAAACCAGAGTTAATAAAAAATGCTGCCAAGAAATCACGGCTAAATAGACAAAGGCTAAGATCACTAATAGCCCATTCAACAACAAGCCTGGTAACGAAGTAAAAACCACCCCCAAGCGCGGCAAGTCTTCACTAAAGGCAGCGTTTATTCTCGCCAAACCCAGTTGTTCAACTTGTTGGTAATCGGTGTGAAGTACCGCTGCTGCGAGCTGTTGCCGAAACCGCATCATGGCACGGCACCCCAAGCGAGAAATTTGGGTGCCCGCCCCTAGATAAGAAACAAAAACCAAGCTCAACCAAAAGAGAAAACGCAGTGCCATCCAAGGCTGAGGCGTATCAAACTGGCTCAGCAAAAGGTGAATATCATGAATAATGGCCAATGTAGCCAAGGCATTGACCAAGCTCAATACTGCCGCCCAAAATAAAGGTAAACGCGGTTCACGTTTTAACAAGGCATAGATACTGGCTTCTTGAAATAATAATGGCTTAGACGCACTCATGAAACCAACCCTTTTTGTGATGGCTCAGCGGTAATCACCATGGGTTCTTGGTTCCATTCACCTAATCGCGCTTGCATACGATCTAAATATTCCTGCGCACTCGGTGATGTATTGCCTTTGCGGTAGATCAGACAACGCACTTGTAATTGATCAACACCGTCATCGGACTCGGCTTGAATGGTGCATTGCCTGCTGTAACCAAAGTCGTCCATTGCGGCTAACGTTTTTATACTCGTTGCCATTTTCTTTGCAGTGGTGTTGGTATCGCTTATGACCGATGGCGCATCAAACCGTATGTAGTTAAAAGTGGCCACAAACCATTCTTGATATTGGTTGAGTTCTATCAAGCTCGGGTACGGGTAGTGGCTATACTCCGCCACGCCATCCAAACCTTTTTGTAGCTGAAGTAAGGAATGTGTTGAGTCTGAACAACATTCAGGCATGTGTATCGGGACTAAATTCCAGTACATACCTTGCGCGCTTAACGGTGAGTCCATCGCCTCATGGCGGCGGTGACTTACCGTACCAATATAACGATAAGCATCCCGATGCGGTTCGAGGTCAAGCAAGGCTTGCTGCCAAGCCCATAACAATAAAGCTTTACGACTAACACCCATACGTTGGCACTGTTGTGCTATAGCAAGTGCCAGGTCAGTATTGATTTCAGCATCGGCATACTCGCGCTGCATTCCTACGACTCGTTGGCATTGTTCAATGGCACGACGATGGGGCTTTTGTTGTCGTTGCCAATAATTGATTTGCTGCTCATCAAGCGATATGCGCTGTTCGTGGCGATAAAAATCAATGGCATGCTGACAATGATCGACCATGTCTTTTTGGTCGCAGGCTTGCACAACGACATGCTTTAGCTGTTCACGGATTAAAGACAAACTCCATCCATCCCACAAGGCATGATGGTGGCTCATCAACAACAAATATTGCGTTGCACTCAAGCGATGCCAGCGGACACGACACAGCCCTTTTTCCGCTTGGAATGCTTGTTGACGATCGGTAGTCAGCCAGGCATTCACATACTGTTGTGGCTCTACAGTAGCATCACGGCCATCGTCAAAGCTGACAGCTATAGAATGTTCATCAGCTGCTTGCTTTTCGATGCCAACAGCTTCACTGCCAACCACTTTCTGGGCATCGATGCTGATGCCAGCCTTAAGGACTTGAGCAAGCCGCTGTTGCAATATCTCAAATTGACGCTCATCTGCCTGTATCCGATAAGCGTGTTGCACATGAAACACACCGCAACGTTGGGTATCGTCACGATAACGTTCGGCCATCCAGCGTTGCATACGATTCAACGGTGCGTATTCATAGTCATTAGTATCGTTATTAAGCGCTGTTGGTGTTTTATGATTCAGCGCTTTTGCCTTGTTACTTTCAATAAAGCTGGCAATGGCTGCAATGCTACGATGCTTCAAAAGCGTATTGAGATCTAAAGTAATACCAGCTTGTTGTGCGTATTGTAAAACCGCAATACTGCGTAAAGAATCGCCACCTAAGGCATAAAAGTCGGCGTGAGTGTCGATAGCCTCTCGTTTTAGTGCTCTACGCCAAATGTCGCTCAGTGTTTGTTCTAGTGGCGATAATGGCGTTAAGGTGGGTTTCGCAACCGGTTCAGGACGAGGCAAAGCATTCTTATCGAGCTTACCGCTATGATTTAACGGTAAGCAATCGAGCGCAATAATGGCCTGGGGCAGCATATAGCTTGGAAGTTGCTCTGCGAGCTTTTGCTTTAACACTTGCTCATCAGCGCCATTAAAGCAGCTTGGGTGCTCAAAAATAACATAAGCAAGCAAGCGATCTTGGTCTTTAATCGCCACAGCATCGCGAATACCGGGTACCCTGCGCAATGAAGCGGCGATTTCACCTAATTCGATACGATACCCGTGCAACTTCACTTGATCGTCAATGCGTCGAATAAACTGTAGCTTTCCATCATCTAAGCAACGCACTAAATCACCGCTGCGGTAACAGCGTTGCCCCGTTTGATCGATGCAATGATTTTGCTCCCGATCTTGCGACTCATTGGGATAGGGATGTGGCACAAAGGCAGTTGCAGTTAGCTGCGCTTGTTTCACATAGCCTGTACTCAATTGTGGGCCAGCTAGCCAGAGTTCACCCACAGCACCTTGCACTTGCAAGTAACCTTCTGGGCCCATCACTAAACCCTCCGTGCCCGCAAACGGCATACCCATATGCACAGACTTTGCTTCGGCTTCTATACGCGCAGCACTGACCAACACCGTTGCTTCTGTAGGACCATAAGCTGCCAGCACCCATTGTTGAGAATCCGTGTCTTCATTAAGTGCGCGCAGCTTCTGCCATTGGTCTTCAGCCACCGCTTCTCCGGCAAGCACTATGATCGGTACTGGCAAATGCTGCTTATCGCCCATCACCACTGCCAGATGGCTGGGCGTAAAGTCCATCAGATCAATGTCATATTGTTCTACCCATTGCGCTAACACAGCGGGATCATGGCGGGCAGTGTCGGGAGTTATCGCTAATCGACGTCCTGCGCATAGCCACAATAAGCCTTCCAGCGACACATCAAAAGTGTAAGCTGCATTCCATGCAAAGCGCCGTTGGTCGTCGACGCCTTCCTGTTCTAGCTGTTCAATAAAGGCCTGTTGGAAATGTTGAAGCTCACCATGACGTACGGCCACACCTTTGGGCCGTCCTGTTGAACCCGAGGTGTAGAGCACATAGGCGATAAGCTTAGCGTTGTGAGCTAGAGCATCAATCCGTGGTTTAGGATTGGTTTTTTGCTGGCACAGCCAGCGAGCCGCCTTCAAGCGCAAGGTTTGAGATGAACAAGTATTGACATTAGCGTCTGTCAAGGATTCAAGGTCTTGTAGCGGCTCCTCGTGAATCAGCAAACGTACATCACATTCGGTCAGCATATGCAGGCGCCGTTGTGCGGGTGTATCCATCGCCAAAGGTACGTAAGCTGCGCCGCATTTCCACAGCGCAATGATCAGCAGAATTTGATCAACACCACGGTTCAACTGCAAACCCACCACATCGCCAACACGCACGTTAAAGTGCACAGCCAAGTAACAGGCCCAGTTATCGCTCAACTCACTGAGCTCTCGCCAACTCAGCGCTTTGTCTTGTTCACTACCCAATACCGCCCACTGGGTATTTGTCGTTGATTTCGATGACATGCCCATTGCCGCTTGTCGGCTCAAACCTTGCCAGACTGTGGGCTTGCTATTAAGTGTCGCTTTATTCTGCTTGTGAAAGGGTTTCGTGGCTACTGTGGATTGGCGTAGTTGCTGTAAGGCGAAGCGTTCAAACTGTTGCAGTAGAGAATCATTCTTGTAAACATGGCCAGCTTCAATTTGGCTATGTAAAAGATGCGCAAAAGCATTGGCGATTTGTTGAATCGTCGAGCTGTTAAATAGACTGGCATGATAGCGCCAGCGCAGATGAATACCCGTTGCTTTGACACGAATACTGATTTGCAGGTCAAATTGTTTTGCTTGAGATAATGTTGGCTGCGTAGAATCGATCTCTACAAAGTCATATACGGTTTGTTCATCGTCATCATGCTGGTAATCCAGCAAGATCTGGAACAATGGATGCGCATTAGCTAAGCGTGGCACACCGAGATCGTCGATCAATTGTTCGATGGGATAATCTTGATGACTTAAAGCCTGGGTATGTAAATGATGAACTTTCTGCACTGCCTCGGCAAAAGTGCTGCTCAACGACCAGTCATGGCGCATCACCAAGGTATTATTCAAGCAGGCCACCGTTTCACACCAACGACTTTGCTCACGGCGGCTCACCACAGTACCGATCAGTAAGTCTTGGGCGTTATTTTCGAAGCGATCACAAAATGTTTTTAGCGTTGCCGCCAACATCGCTTGCAATAGCACATAAAGACTCACCTTATCGTGCTGTGCCCGCTGTTGTAGTTTCGCTAAGTCATCCTGATTCAACGCTTGGGTATACAGGGCTTGCGCTACATCATTTGGATGTGCATGATGTCTTGAAGCATCCAGCGGTAAATGATGAATACCCTCAACGTTTTTCAACTGGTGTTGCCAGTACCGACCTTGCTCAAACCATGCGCCCTTTTCTCTTTGTTCATGCTCCCAGAGGGCATAGTTCGCATACGCTTGGCTTAACTCATGCTGGCTTTGCCGTTGATAGGTATCAATATCATCAGTCTCTTGCCATTGCTCATACAACGATAACCACTGCTGCATCAACAAGCGCAACGACCAATCATCAATGGCGATATGATGAAAAACCCAAACACACTCATAGCGCTGCTGACCAAGAGCGACCAACACATATCGAAAAGGCAGCTCCGAGGTTAAGTCAAAGGGCTTTTGTAGTGTTTCCAGGTATATTTGTTGGCAAGTGCTTTGCTGTTCTTTTTCTTCAAGGATACTGAGGTCAATCGTTTTATTAGGTAAGTCATATTGATGCAAGACTTGCGCTTGTGGCCAGTCGCCATAGGTGTTTTCATCTTGTGGGTAAATCGTGCGCAGTACATCGTGTTGTTCAAGCAGCATATGAACGGCCGCATGGATCGCGTCGAGCGATTTCACCGCGGTTAATCGCACCCGCAACGGCACATGGTATTGAGCCATTGTCTTGCAATTTTGATTCAATAACCAATAGCGCCTTTGTGCCGAGGTCATGGGGTAATGGTTAATAGTCTGCAACGGTTCAGTTGGTAGCGTTTTTGTATTGGCCGTACGCTGTTGCCCTTCAATAAACCGAGCTAACTGCTGTGGCTTGCTGTGTTGAAAAAAGTCAGCTAGGCGAATCTCCACATTCAACTGCGTTTGCAGCTTGGCTAATAAATGCACTACGAGTAAAGAATGCCCGCCCAGGGCAAAGAAATCATCATCGGCTTGCACATACTCTGGCGGTAAAAACTCAGCAAACAAGTGGCACAGTTGCTGGGTAAGGTCGCAGGTTTGCGTGGTATCAACTTCGGTTTGAGGCCCTGCGTGCTGATTTACATCCGCTGCGGTATTTATGGCAGGAAGTGCTTTTCGATCGACCTTACCGCTGGAATTCAAAGGCCATTGCTTAAGTTGCACATAATGGCTGGG
>JAKSCJ010000371.1 GCA_022360675.1 Lysobacterales bacterium | reverse complement strand
TGATCGCACGACTTAGAGGGCGCGTCGAAGGTTTGCGTGTCGATAATCATGATCCGGTTCTCGCACATTTGATACTTATATTGATGTCACGTTTCATGGTGCCCCCTGATCATCTTTTAATCATCACTATTGATGTGGAAACGATGTGATTGCGCAACTTTTGCCCAAGCTTCGTTCAGTGTATGTGATCATCACGCAAACTTAAATGCGAACTGGGGATAGCTTGTTGTTAAGCTGGTGGCAGCCTGTGTATGAACAGGGGCGCTAATGCTATCGTTTTTAAGCGCTTAGCGCATCTCATTTTTGCTTTGGAATGAAAAAAATAATGGAAAAGACTGTGGAATTAAGCTGCCATTGCGGAAACATTCGCTTAAGTGCTCAAGGCGCACCTGAGTTTCTGGTGTCTTGTAACTGTTCTTTGTGTCGTCGTTATGCAGCCTTATGGGGGCGATACCGTGCCGATGAGGTGCAAGTGATAGGTGAAGATACGGATACTCGCCGTTATCGTTGTGGTGATGAATTCCTGGAGTTTTTTGCCTGCCCGCGTTGCCATGGTGTGACTCATTATCGAAATACCGAAAAGCTAGACGATGCCATCATCAGTTTAAATTTCCGTATGGCAGAGCCTAAAAGTATCGATACGATACAAGTTAAACGCTTTGATGGTGCCGATACTTGGACCTTTCTCGATTAAGCGCCCTCATCAAAGGGCTTTCCTGCCGCACTGAATTGCTCTCGATCAGCGAGGCGCTGGTTCATTGTTTTACGATACGCCATCGGCATGATGATCTTGATGAACGCGCTGGGTAATCGACTGACGCGTTCAACGGTCTAGTGCTCAATACATGTCAGGGATATACGAAGGGGATCGATATGCGACTTCAGCGATATTTTGCGCTGGGTATGATGGCCACGGTGTTCATCGGTGGTGCCGCCATGGCGGCCGGTGACGAAGTTAAAGTGGCGGCAGGCGCTTTCCAAATGGGTTGTTCGGTGGGCGATACCGATTGCGATGGCGATGAAGGCCGGGCAGGTGGCGTTAAGGTGCATGTGCCCACTTTTTATATTGACCGCTACGAAGTGACCGTGGCCGAGTATCAGGCTTGTATCGATGCGGGTCAATGTCAGCGCCCGAAAGATCATCAACGTAACAAGTATTGTAACTTCGGTGCACCGGGGCGTGATCGACATCCTGTGAACTGTGTCGATTGGCAAGAAGCGCTGGACTACTGCGAATGGCAGGGCAAGCGTTTACCTCTGGAAGCAGAATGGGAAAAAGCGGCCCGTGCGGGTTCGGCTTCTCGCTATCCCTGGGGTCAAGATGTGAGTTGCGAGCGCGCCATTTTGGACGATGGCGTGACCATGGGTTCGGTACCGGGTGAACCCGATGGTTGTGGCGAAGACCGCACGTGGCCAGTGGGCTCACGCAAAGCCAATGCGCTGGGCCTGTTCGATATGCATGGTAATGCCGGCGAGTGGGTGATGAACTGGTATGCGGGCGATGGCTTGCAACAGTATGCGGCGGGCCAGTTGAGTGGTCAGCCGCCGAGTCCGCGCAAGGTGTTGCGTGGTGGTTCTTGGGACGAGAATAAAGGTAACTTGCGCAGCTCGTACCGCAATACGAAGCCGCCTGAAAGTGGGCGCTCGGTGTACGGCTCTATCGGCTTGCGTTGTGCCCGTGATGGCTAGGTACACCGGTTAACACGATTCGATTAACACGATGGTTTTAATGTCGAAAAGGCTCCGTATGGGGCCTTTTTGCGTTCTCAGGATTTGATAACGCTATCGAGCATGGTGTTGATGGGCCGTATTCTCGGCTCGTTTGGATTCACTGGCGACACAAATGTTGATTCATCGTTCCTCAATTGGGTGGAGGTGATGGGTGAGATTCGTT
Source organism: Lysobacterales bacterium (assembly GCA_022360675.1). GTDB lineage: Bacteria > Pseudomonadota > Gammaproteobacteria > Xanthomonadales > Wenzhouxiangellaceae > JAKSCJ01. The sequence continues at coordinate 564 of JAKSCJ010000371.1, read as the reverse complement.
GTCGACTGTGATACTGTAAAAATATACAGTATTGGGAGAAACCCATGACACTGCGTTCGTTTTTCATCGATTTTGATTCTTACTTCGCCTCGGTGGAGCAATCGCTGAGGCCCGAGCTTTATGGTCGCCCGGTGGGCGTGGTGCCGGTGGCTACCGATGCCACCTGCTGTATTGCCGCCAGTTACGAAGCCAAACGCTTTGGCGTTAAAACCGGCACGCGGGTGTTTGATGCACGCCGCATGTGCCCGGAGATTGTCTTCGTTGAGGCGCGTCATGCGGAATACATTCATTTTCATCATCGTTTAGTGGCCGCCATCGATACCTGTATTCCGGTGGACTCGGTGCTCTCCATTGATGAAATGAGTTGTTCCTTAACCGGCAGCTGGCGCGATGAAACCAAAGCACGGGCGGTGGCCGAACAGGTGAAGCAAGCGGTGGCCAAGGTGGGCAGCATGACGTGCTCCATTGGTGTGGCGCCCAATCCTTTCTTGGCCAAAATGGCCTCGAAAATGAATAAACCCGATGGCATCACTATTATTCGCCAGAACGATCTTCCCCAAGCTT
>JAKSCJ010000332.1 GCA_022360675.1 Lysobacterales bacterium | reverse complement strand
CGAAAGCCCCGATATCATCTGTGCAAGATCATGAATTGTATACTGGCTCATAATATAAACACATCCCCGAAGTGTCCTACTTCTATCTAGCTATCCCTAGAAAGCGTCTAGAAATATATAAAATTGAAAGAACAGGTAAGTTGAAACAACAACTCACGGTGGTTTTATCAAGGGTAAGATAATTTTTATGCTAGGCGCAATGGGATTTTGGATGAGATGTAGATTTTCTTAGTAATGAGGCATGTTAATGTTAATACAAGTTAAATATTCAATAGATACGTTTTATCAATAGGTTAGCGGGACAAGAAAATAAAAACCGTTTTAAATTAAATACTTGTTTAATATTTGGATATAGTAGTGATACCCCAGTTTATTAAATCGTTAAATAAAACAAGGTTAGTTTATTGAGTAAATTGATTAAAATTAACTAAATTAATCAATTTTTCGACACATAGTTTTTTGAAATTTTTTGTTAGCTTTTCGATAAAAAATAGTTAACTAGCGCAGCTAATGATAATTAACTTATCTGACGAGGCATATTTGCTATCTCAGTGAAAACATTTAAGACTAAGTTGTAAATACATTTCTTACAGGAGGCTTCAAGTATATTGGCTACAACAAAACTTGAACTAAGTAGTACTAATATATCACAACCGCTTTAACTAGCGTTCACCTTTTGGTATCTCGCAGAATACATCGCATCAAATCCAGGAATATTACGCTCCCATACGGGTTGATCGCCGCCTATGGCTTCAACCATGGCATCGATAAGCAGGCGGGTTTTCAGCGGAGCATCGCGGTGGGGATACATCACATACAGCGCACCGAAGTCGATGATGTTGAGGTCGGTCATTAGCGGTATCAGCTCGCCGTTGCGGATTTCGTCTTCAATCATCATCGACGATGCCACCGCCATCATATGGCCCGCTTTTGCCGTACCGATCAACACATCCACATCGTTAACCCAATAGTGATCATTCAGCTCTAACAGGCGCTCATGGCCTTGTTCGTCACGGTATTCCAGCTTGTTGTATACAAAGCCTTGCTTGGCAAAGATAACGGCGGGAATTTGCTGGAGATCGGCCAGGGTTTCGGGCATGCCATAGCGCTCGATAAGCTCGGGTGCGGCCACGAGCAACATACGGTTTCGTGCCAAACGCCTTTGCACCAAAGTGGAGTCTTGCGGCCGCCCGATACGAAAGCCCACATCAAAACCTTCGCTAATCAGATCGTTGATGCGATCGTCTAAATACAACTGGAATTTAATCTTCGGAAAGCGTTGTTGCAGTTTTAAGATTACCGGTTGCACGAACTCACGCCCAAAATAGGATGTGGCGGTGATACGCAAAGCCCCCTGGGGCTGGAGGTGGAAGTCTTCGGCTACTTTTTGGGTATCGGTGAGTAATTGCCGCAGGCAGGTGGCCCGCTGTACCATTTCCTGACCCGCTGCGGTAAGCGATAATGAACGAGTGGTACGATTTAATAAGCGCACGCCCATGCTTTCTTCAAGTTGGGTGATGTGCTTGGACACCACCGAGCGATCCACATTTCGCATGGAGGCCACTTTGGCGTACGAGCCTTGTTCGTGCACATCGAGCAGCAATAATAGACGACTGGCTAAATCCATAACTTCACCCATTGGTGCATAAAAAGCACTAATTAAATGCCAAAAAAGACGATTTTTTTCAACAAATAGAGACACATATTAGCTCCATAATCTCTTGGAGCCACCCCATGAAACCTCGTTTGTCTCTCGCTGCTCTCTTAGTTTCCGCTTTAATATTAAATGCTTGCAGTGACGATCGCCAGACCGGCGGACAAGCAAGTACACCGCCCCCACCGCCCATCGAAGTGGTACAGGCCGAATCCCGCCAGGTACTCGACTGGCACGCCTTCACCACGCGCTTAGAATCGCCCGAAATCGTCCAATTGCGCCCGCGAATTAATGGGCAAATCGACATGGTCGACTTCACCGAAGGCTCCATGGTGGAGGCCGATCAAGTCTTGTTTCGGCTCGATCCACGTCGTTATCAGGCCCAAGTCGATCAATTGAGTGCCCAATTAGAGCAAAACCAAACCGCGCTGGCCCAAGCTCGCCGCGAAGCCAAGCGCGCGCAAGAACTGCAACAGCGTCAGTTATTTCCGCAAGAACAGGCCGAAGCCAGGTTATCCACCGCCCAGCAATTGGTGGCCGAGCAACACGCCTTAGAGGCCAGCTTAGCCGAGGCCGAATTGCAGCTCTCATTCACTCAAGTGCGTTCACCGCTAGCAGGGCGTGTTTCGCGCGCCATTGTAACCAAGGGCAATACCGTGGCCGCCGGGCAGTCGGTGTTAACGCAGATTGTTTCCATGGACCCGCTGTACGCTTATTTCGATATCGATGAGCGCGCCTGGTTCGAGCAATATGCCGGTGAAGCCAGCCTGGCACGTATTCCTGTGGAATTGGAATTAAGCGGCCAAGCCGTCCAGCAACTCCACGGCCATATCGACTTTGTCGATAACCAAATCGATAGCAATAGCGGCACTTTGCGCTTGCGCGCGGTATTCGATAACGCCGATCAACGCTTGCTGCCGGGCGCTTTTGGCCGTGTTCGCCTGGCTAGCCCCAGCCAAGAAGCCGCGTTATTTGTACCCGAAAGCGCCGTAGGCAGCGACTTAAGCAATAAATTTGTGCTGGTGGTAGATACCCAAAACACCATTCAATATCGCCAGGTCACACTCGGGAAACGCTTTAAACAATTGCGCGCCATCACCGCAGGCTTAATGGCGGGCGACACCGTGGTATTGAATGGTCCGGCCAAAGTGCGGCCCGGCATGGTGATTCAACCCACTATCAGCTCTGTCATGGATGAATACTTCGCCCAATTGGAATCCCCCTCAGCGATCGACGCTCTTGAGGTTTCGCAGCGATGAATTTCTCCCAGTTCTTTATTCGACGCCCGATTTTTGCGTCGATGTTGTCGTTATTGATATTGATCGCCGGATCGATATCGCTGTTTCAGCTGCCCATTAGTGAATACCCAGAAGTCGTGCCACCCACCGTGGTGGTGAATGCCAGTTATCCGGGCGCGAATCCCACCATCATTGCCGAAACGGTGGCCTCGCCCTTGGAACAAGAGATTAATGGCGTGGAAAACATGCTGTATCTCTCGTCCCAGTCCACCAGCGATGGACGTTTATCTTTAACAGTGACCTTTGCATTAGGCACTGATCTGGACCGCGCCCAGGTGCAGGTACAAAACCGTGTGAATAGCGCGCTGCCGCGCTTGCCCGAAGAAGTACAACGCTTAGGTGTGGTGGCTGAAAAGGCTTCATCGAACCTGACGATGGTGGTGCATTTGTACTCGCCCACCAAGAACCACGATATTAGTTATCTCTCGAACTACGCCGATATTTACATTAAAGATCAGATCTCACGTTTAGGCGGTGTGGGTAATGTGGAGTTATTTGGCGCCGGACAATACGCCCTGCGTTTATGGTTAAACCCGGAACAACTGGCCGAGCGCCAACTTACTGCCGGCGATATCGTGCAGGCCGTGCGTGCTCAGAATCAACAAGTGGCCGCCGGTTCTTTAGGTGCCCAACCCAGCACCATCGATAATCCTTATCAGATTCTATTGAATGTGAAAGGCCGCCTGAAAAGTGAGGAAGAATTCGCCAATATCGTGGTGGATGTGGCCGACAACGGCGCGCTGACTTACCTGAAAGATGTGGCGCGGGTAGAAATCGGGCAAAACACCTACGCTTTGCGCGCCATGCTCGACGGCCAGCCTGCCGTGGCCATGCCGATTTTCCAGCGTCCAGGTTCCAATGCCATTGAGCTATCGAACCAAGTGCGCGGGCTTATGGCGGCGTTATCCGAAGACTTCCCTCAAGGCTTGGAATACGATGTGGTGTACGATCCCACCATTTTCGTGCGCGGTTCCATCGATGCGGTGGTTCACACCTTGCTTGAAGCCATCTTGCTGGTGGTGTTTGTGGTGGTGCTATTCCTGCAAACCTGGCGCGCTTCCATTATTCCTTTGGTGGCGGT
>JAKSCJ010000285.1 GCA_022360675.1 Lysobacterales bacterium | reverse complement strand
TCGGTTAAGCGTGTGAGAGAAAACACGGTTCGTGCCAGTACTGAAAAAAGCATAACGCCAAAGTAGCTAGTGCTGGCAGCCAAAACCAGCAGCTACCAGATTTAAGAACGAGAGCAAATGTTGCTCTCGTTCAGTAGTGGTTGTCCCAAGTGGGTTGCTATATTCATAAGCTTAGTGCAGCCCGGCACCAAAGCCTTTTTGCTTTGACGGGCGTCCACGGCGCGTGTATCCAAACTCCACACCCAGCTGACGCTCGATGCTCTTTTTAAAGAAATCATCACCTAGCGGAACCGCACTGGACGTACATGCCATTAAGTCGCCGATTAGTTTTTCGGGCACTTCCGTTAAGCAATAGTCAGCATAAGCACGTTGTGCCTGAGCGGAGTTAAAGCCCATATCTTGGTACACCGGATGCGGGTCGATTAGATCGTTACGCTCGCCCAATGCGAGACGGCGATAGCTACTCCAACGGTAATCACCAGGAACCGTTGCGTAACCAGAACGAACCGGATGCGTATCTAACAATTGTAAGCAGCGCAAGCCATAACGAGCCGATTGAATCATGGTCGATTTAAAGCGGCCATCCCACAAAGTACCACTGCGTTGATATTTTCCATTGAAATAAGCAACATAACGGCGCCCAACAGCTTGCATTGCCATCGAGAGCGAAAAGCCGGTTTCAGGCGTTAAAATTAAATGAAAATGGTCGGGTAATAATACATAGCCATGAAGCTGGATCTCGAACTGATCTAAAGCTTCGCTCAATACAGTTAAAAATGTTTTATAGTCTTGTTCATCTACGAATACAGTTTGACGATTATTTCCGCGTTGCAAAACGTGTTGCAACACACCGGGTAAGCACATTCTCTTCGACCTTGGCATCGGTACTTCCGTGTTAAAAACTGTATCATTAATTTTTTAGATATTGCGCGCAATGGACGATTGACGGTCATTTTTGTAGGAAAATTCCTACATACTCTGACCCAAATTCATTTCCATTCACCGCCTCAATGGCATAAACATTCAAATACAAGTAAATCAATAAGTAAGCAACTTCAAATAACAGTAAACCATTGATAACGCCAATATTAGGTAATCGCTAGATATTCTTAATTTTTGCCCTTAAACCTGCATCCTCGCAGAAACTCGCGTGCCGATCCAAGGTAAACAGTTCCCAAGTCACCTCACCGCCTTATAGTTCGCCATGGCCTTCGCCAGCCACTTTGAATTTTTCCTCGTACGTTGAGTATCTGGGAGTGCTATTGGAATCAATAATGAGTTGAACCACATTCATAGGGCCATAAGCGTCGGTTTTATAGTAGTTAAAGGGATAGTCAAAGAGTGTCCAGCCAAAAGTGGACAAACGCTCTGGTGCCTTTTTACTTCCAAAATCCGCCAACAGTGCATCCATGATGTAAACACCAAATACGCCATACCAAGTGGCGCTGGCGAAATTCCACACCACCTCGCCGCGTTTCTTTTTCGAAAACGCCTTGTTCACCAAGCCCCATTTCACGCCATTAGCACCAATTGTTGGTAATCCTTGGTAGCGGTCTTGCACATACACCGCATAGTCCCGGCTTAGGTCGTGACTGGCAAAACTACCGTCCGTATTGTCGTGCCAGCTGATCGGAGCACCCAAAGCTAAGTCATGGTTGATCCGATTGAACAGAACAATCTTCCCCCGAGCATCAGCTAATTTGAGCATTTTTTTATTGGCGCTCACCGGAAAGTAATACAGCAATTTTTTCAATGCTTTCAGCGCCGCGACTTTGTCATCGGTATTGCTCCAGTCGTCGATTTTTAACGACATCAGCACGGTTTCGCTTTCATGGTCGCGCAGAAAGACTTGGCACTCGCCCAACAAAGAACGGAACGACTGGTAGGTGTTGATTCCCGCACTCGACCCTAAATTACCGTGGCAAGTCATGAAGTTATACGAGCCTCTGACCCGACTCACCTGCAAACGTACATCCAGCATACGAATACCGTATCTGAGCTGTTCAAGAATGGTGTGGTTATGACAAGCATAGGGCGTGCGGATCGACGTATTGATCGCTGCGGCATCATGGGAGCCGGGTATATTGATTTCGGATAGAGGAAGATCGTCTGATAGAGACCGTAGCCAATCGGCATTAGACGTGGGCGTTATGGCAGAAACGGAGAGACTAGGATTACGATTCGACTCCGGACTAAGGCCGCCGGCTTGATGCTTAATTCGGGTGTTACCCTGCCAATAGACGTTATCAAACCAAGCCGAGTACAGTGTGTTGGTATTTGCCCCTTTATAAACGATATAAAGCTTGTCTTGAAAAACACCTACTTTAGGCGACTCGGTGGACTCCGGCTTAAGTTCACCCGGTTGCACCTTGACTCTGATATCGCCCGCCCAGCGATTACCGTCGTACCACGCCCAGAATAAGGTTTTATTGTGCGGGCTTTTGTAGATGATATACAGCTTTTTCTTATAGGTTATCGCGCCGGGCGTGTCATTAGATACGGGGCTGATACCGCCACTTTGGCCTTTGATTCGAATATTTCCGAACCATTTCTTACCATTAAACCAAGCGGTGTAGAGCGTGTTAGTGTTGGCACCTTTGTAGACGATATACAACTTATTATCGAAAACAACGAGACTAGGATTATGGGTCGATTTAGGGTTAATCCCGCCCGACATATTGCCTATTTTCTTATTGCCGAACCAAGTCGTGCCGTCGAACCAGGCCATATAAAGCGTACTTGAGTGCGCACCTTTATATACGGTGTATAAAAGCCCTTTATAAACGACGACATTGGGGCTGTCTGTAGATTCAGGGCTGATTCCCCCGTGCATACTTGAAATTCTGACATTTCCATTCCAATGATTACCGTCATACCAAGCTGCGTAGAGTGTGTTGGTATTCGCCCCTTTGTATATGAGGTACAGCCAGTTATTGAAGACTGCCGTACCAGGGCTAGAGCTCGACTCCGGGCTAATGCCGCCGGGAGCGTTGGAGATTCGTTCATCTCCTCGCCACTTGGCACCATCAAAAAAAGACGTGTACAAGTGCTTGGTGTCCGCACCCTTATAGACAATGGTTAAGTCGTCCATAACCTGCTCCTGCTCTAAAGCGCATCAACAACACGAACTGATTATGCGGCGGCCGCAGCACTAAGGCGCTAATCGAAATCAAGAAGGTATCGACGCACGGGGAAGCGATTCAGGGCAATCAGCAGTAGGGTTCGCTGTTTAGGCTTTGATCACAAACGAGGGGCGAGGCTGTGTAGAGTACCGTTGGCGAGCGACATAGCGGCGTAATTCAGGCAATAAAAAAGCCGACACTGTAACAGTATCGGCTTTTTTGAATTTGGAGCGGGAAACGAGACTCGAACTCGCGACCCCAACCTTGGCAAGGTTGTGCTCTACCAACTGAGCTATTCCCGCATAAACAGTGCGTGATTCGTAGCGCTAAAAGCTGCTGTTTTGTGAACCCCGCTGACCGCAGGTGCGAAATTATTATGTATTCACGATTTCAATGCAAGTGTTTTTTTCAATTAATTTACAAAAAACTTATTTTTTTATAAATATCAAAACCTTAAACAGATTTCCAACCCTATTCTAATTGATAAAAAAATGCTCAACCCGGTTTATTGCTCACAACTTAGACGCAATCTTAACCCCTCGTTGCCGTGTAAAATCGACGGTCAGGCTACGCCCTTCAGATCGTCAGTGTTATCACTCAATTCTTAATAAAGTGCGCAGATAGCTACCATGGCGGTACAAGTAGTGGCAAAATATAGGGCTGGGTGCCCTTTGGCACTTTAATTACTCTGTCCAAATCCGTTGAGGAGCTATGTCTCGCGAAGACCATATTGAAATGGAAGGCAAGGTACTTGAAACCCTGCCCAATACCATGTTCCGCGTTGAGCTGGATAACGGTCACGTTATTACAGCGCACATTTCTGGCCGTATGCGCAAAAACTACATCCGTATCCTTACGGGCGACCGCGTACGCGTCGAGCTGACCCCATACGATCTCAGCAAAGGCCGCATTACCTTCCGTATGAAATAAGGCCTCTAGGTCTCGTTAGCGCCATCACGCGCTCTGCGTGATCTCGGTATGCCAAACAGCCTATCTACAGCGCTGCCACCATACCGCCGTTCTGCGCACTTCACGGCGAGGGTTGAATACGCTTAAATTCAGCCTGCGGTCACTGGCGGTGAATCAATATTCACCGCTAGCGGCTGACACTTCCTTATATCTTCAGATCTACCTAAGCTTTGGCTTTAGCGCCCTTCAAATGGGCCTTAATCCTTCATTCAGTGTTTTGTAGCTACAGCAGTGTTGAGCCTTTTTCGATTTTCGATAGTACAAATTCGATAGTACAAAAAAGGCCCACTTTGCAGCGGGCCTTTTTTGGTCAGTGCTAATCAACTAAAGGGCCAACGCCCATTAGCTCATCATTAGCATTATGGTAGCGGCATCGATTCAAAGCTATCGAAGAACAAGCCGATCACATTTTCATCAGTCGCTGAGTTATTTTGCGGCTGAAGATCTGTCAAACCGGCGGGAACCACAACCTCTACTTGATTGAAGATGCTTTCGCCCTCTTGGCCGATCACCGTCGCGCTGAGCTGGTAGCTCACCATGCCACCGCTTGGGATATCGATCACATCTTGTAGGTTACCGTTGCCATTAGCGCTACAAGCCGCACCACCGGAAGCCACACAGCTCCACGAGGCATTGCTTAGCTGTGGTGGTAACACGCGCATCACCGGAGCGCCTACAGCGTTCTCAAAGCCTTGGTTCACGATTTGGATATCGTAGACGATGACCGCGTTTTGGTCCGCGTGTCCTGCGCCGTCGCTCATGGTCAATACAAGATCAGTAGTCGTGGCAAGGCCAACTGCAATGTTGAAGTTCATTGTCGCAGTACGATCGATACCGCCATTGTCGGTACCGCCATCGTCCATCAGGCGCAAGCTCACCAATACCTCACCCTGCGCACCCGGTGCCGGTGTAAAGCTTAAATCGCCAGCGGTATTCACTACGGGCGTGACATCGAACAGCGTGGGATCACTGATGGCTTCAATAACAAAGTTCAGGTTTTGAGCCGATTCATTCGCCGGGCCTGCGGAAATATTTTGCGCCCAATTATTGAACAACTGCGCACCGGCAACAGGAACCGTGGCCACATCGGGGCCTAAGTTGAAGCTGGGCGCATCATTGATGGCAACCACATCCACCAGCACACGAATCGAATTACTACGACCCGATGAACTTAAGACCTGAACATGGAATTCGTCTTGGCCATTGGCATCGGCATTTGGCTGATAGTTAATCGCCTGGCTATTACCACTACCATTACTCACCGAAGCCACACCAAACTGTGCGGGCACGCTAATCGACCACGACAGTGTTCCCGCCAGTGGATCGGTGGCATTTAAAGTGAGCGCAAAGGGTGCCGGATTGGCATCTTCAGACATGGTTACCAGAGCTTCTGCACCTTCCATAATAATGGGCGATACGGAATTCACCGTTACCGTGAACTGCAAAATAGCCGAGGTATCTACGCCACCGTTAGCCGTGCCCCCGTCATCCATTAAACGCAGGTCGATCTGGGCTGTGCCGTTGCTGCCTGAGGCGACGGTATAACTGAGCTCACCGGTGCTGCTTACCGCCGGCGCCACATCGAATAAACCCGGCGCTGAATTGCCGACCACGATAAAACTCAAAGTTTGGCCCGCCTCGTTAGCGGCACCCACATCTAGGTTGGTCGCCCAATTACTGAGCACAACGGCACCAACATCATCATCATGGGTTTGATTAGGGCCGATCGTAAAGCTGGGCGCATCGTTTACCGGCGCAACATTAACCACCACTTCAATAGAGTCTTGATCGCCCGTATTGTCTTGGACTTGCACCCTGAAGTTATCACTGCCGAAGTAATCGGCATTGGCTTGATATTGAATCGCCTGTTGCAGTCCGTTGCCCGTGGTCACCATCGCGCTACCTTCAGAGGCAGACTCGCTGATGCTCCAGCTCAGACCGGCGTTTTCCACATCACTGGAATCAAGTATGAGGCCGAAATTCGCAGCCGGCGTGTCTTCTAACACCATCACGTTCACACTGCCGCCCTGGGCAATGAAAGGACGGCTATTACCCAACCACGCATTGATAATTACGCTATCGCTTAAAGCCACCACATTCTGGATGCTGCCATCAATTAAGTTGGCTGCATACAAACTAAAGGTAGTGGCACCCACGTCGCGTCCAATAAATTGCAAGGTATCGTTGATGGTTTTCGTGCTGGTCGCGCCCACGATCGTTTCGCAACAGTTACTCACTCCCGCACCGATAGGGCTCACCGAGCCATCGATCATATTGACGGTGGCCAGCGTTGTGGTGTTCGTCATCGAATCAAACAGCAGACCATAAGCCGCGCCATTAACAAATTCTAAGCCGAACAAATCCGCTGCCAAAACCACACTGCTGCTAGTGTTGTTGATGGCATTGAATTGAAATAAAGACCACTCCGTAGCCCCTTGAGTACGCGCACTGAAATACCAAATTCGGTTTTCCTCATCAAAAGTGCTTAAACCCACTTGCATCGCACAGCAGTCGTTACCGAGATCAAGAATGGATGTCCAGCTGCCTGCAGCGGTATCGACTTCAAATATCGATAAATTACCCACCCCAACTTCAATACCTAAGGCTAATAAACGATCACCACCGGAATCAAAACTTAACGCAAGGATATCGTGGCCTGCAGGCGTTGCCACCTCGTTTTGCAAGCCGCCATCGCTTAAGCGATGAACAATTAAACGTGTATTGCTACCGTCAAAATCACTACCGATAAAAGCCACTTGATCGCGACTCGATAACTCAGTGTGTACCGCCGCATTCACTCGGCAACAGTCGCTATTGCCGGTATTTAGCAAGGTGGGCATTCCCGCAGCATCCACATAAGCAAGATGTTCGGCTTGAGTCGCCCGATCGTAAACCAACGCCAAAGACTGGGCAGCACTCTGGCCAGCCAACAATATACCGCCAATCACCACAGCAAACGTTAACCATTGCTTTATGTGATAACAACGCATTTCATGAATCATTATGAGCGCCTCCCATCCATCATTGGTTAACGACAACTTGTGCATTTTGGGCTTGAAGCATCAAGCTTTGCATCATGTTTTCCATCGCCTGCATGCGGGTTTCCAGTGCATCGATTTGTTGTTCTTTATCGATTAAACGCTGTGCTAAAGCTTGGCTTGCCGCCAATGCCACACCAGCCACATCCGAAACCGCAATATGTTGTGGATCTGAACCTAAGCCAAAAGCCGCATAAAAGCCTTCAGCCGTCGGGCCTAAATGACGCTCGCTAGCGTCTTGATGTTTGTATTTCCAAGTAAAGATATCTAAGGCAGCCAGCGTGTTTAACAAAGCACGACGATCAATAACGGCAAAGTGCTCTTTGGCTTGTTGGCTTGATAACTGCGATAAGGTTCCTTCTAAAACCATATCGCCAGAATCGTTCAAACTCAGGATCGTTGTGCCAGCGCCGTCGATACGTAGCAATTGGTTACTGGTAATAGCAGCGCTTCCACCCACATGTAAAACCGCCTGGGGTTGGGCACCAGCGGCAGTATTGATGCCTACACCAACACGGCCATCTGAAGCAACCATCAGTGTATTAGCAGCGCTATTTGGTCGAATTCTAAAAGGTAAGGTATTGGTATTAACATCGCGAACAAAGAAGTTCGTCTCATTGCCTGCCACATCCCAGCTGTAATTACCGAAACCACCTTGTTGCTGCAAACGTAAAGCGGGGGAATTATCGCCAAAAACGTGTAAGGCCACATTAGGATTGCTCGTACCCACACCCACCCTTGGGCTTCCGGTAGCTGCGGCCACATATAATGAATTATTAAATGCACCGGCAGCTAAATAAAGAGGAACTAAACCACCCGTTGCATCATTGATGGAAAAATAGTTATTGCCACCATTGGTTTGATCATTGACGGTGATGCGCCAATCATTATTAGGAAAGCTTGCCGATGAACTGGTATCGTCGAAGTGAATACGTAAATTATTTTCTTTAATACGCACGGTATCGGAACCAAAACTTTCGGTGGCGGCACAATCGAAACCAACGCATAAACTACCCTGTACCATCAAATCATCGGCAATAACTTGACTGGGTAATGGTTCTTCAATAATTGCTCGATTTTGATCGTCTGAGTCATCGGCACTTTCTGTTATGAGTTCTTCAATAACTACGGGCGAGACCACCTCAAGCATTGTCGCCTCGGCGTTGCGGCCGTCATTAAGCTCGTTAACTTCCGGCTGCAGCTGATCGTTGATTTGAGCGTCAATTGACGCTGCAAAAAAAATCATTGCGCTAGTGATGGCAAGTGATATGCGTACGTTCATTTGAGAACCCCCGGTGTTGCGTTGGCTTGCAGTGGTATTGACTCATTGGCAAGCCCAATGGGGGGCGCTTCCGTGGCCCTATTCGATGATAGCGCTTGGCTCATTTATCAAGCTGGTTATTATTATTTTCAGATGACCTTCAATCGGATGCAGCTATGCCTTAACAGCGTTGAAATAACGCCATTGCATCCTTGACTTGTTTATCACCTAAGAGATTTAGCCTTAAAGTTGGTCTATGTACGCCAAAACCAATTTAAGAAAACAGAATGGTTTACTTTTTATAAATATACACTAATAGCTTACTACAAATACCCTGTAGCAGCATTAATATCTGACGATTTAAACTTTTCTAAAGTATCTATACATTTTCAAGAAAACATACGCTCTTTACGCCACCGCACGACGAAGCGCTTTTCTCCGCACACAAACAAAAAGCCCGCCAAAGCGAGCTTTTTGTTTGTGCAAAAATGCCTTAGAACGCCAGATCAATAGATCTTAGGGTAAAAAACTTACCTACAGCGCACAAATAGACATTCTTAGCCCAGCAGATGTTCCACAGCTGCGCGTTCTTCACGCAACTCGGCATCGGTGGCTTGCATGCGTTTCACGGCTTCTTCGTCTAACGACAAACCTTGAACGATTTCATACTTGCCATCTTTACAGGTGCAAGGGAAAGAGTAGATCACACCCGGCTCAATACCGTAGCTGCCATCGGCTGGAATCGCCATGGAAACCCACTCGCCTTCAGCGGTGCCCAGGCTCCAGTCACGGATATGATCGATAGCCGCAGAAGCCGCAGAAGCCGCACTGGAAGCACCACGAGCTTTAATGATGGCCGCACCGCGCTGTTGTACGTCGGGAATCATGGTGTCGTAGTACCAATCATCGGCTACTTGATCACGCGCACCATTGCCAGCCACTTGAGTGTGGGCAATATCGGGGAATTGAGTGCTGGAGTGGTTACCCCAGATAATCATGCGCTGGATGTCGCTGATGGCCGCATCGGTTTTTTCAGCCAGTTGGGCAATAGCGCGGTTGTGATCCAAGCGAGTCATCGCGGTGAATTGAGCAGGATCTAAATCCGGCGCGTTGGCTTGAGCAATCAATGCATTAGTGTTGGCGGGATTGCCCACAACCAACACTTTAACGTCGCGGCTGGCCACGTCGTTCAGCGCTTTACCTTGAGGACCAAAGATCTTGCCGTTTTCAGCCAACAGATCTTTACGCTCCATACCCGGACCACGGGGCTTAGCGCCCACCAAAATAGCCACGTCAGCATCTTTGAATGCAACATTGGCGTCGCTGCTGGTAACTACACCGTGCAACAGCGGGAATGCACAATCATTCAGCTCCATTTTGACCCCTTCCAGGGCCGGTAATGCGGGCTCAATTTCCAGCAGTTGCAAAATAACCGGTTGATCTGGGCCTAACATATCGCCTGCGGCAATACGAAAGCAAAGTTGGTATCCAATTTGGCCAGCCGCTCCGGTAATAGCGACACGTACTGGTTGAGTCATTGATTTACTCCTAGTGTGACCCAGACTCACCACTGCCTGCGGTATAAGCTTCAATTTCAGCAAACAGGGCACACAAGCCTGGCAATGAGAAAACGGGTGTTAGCGACGGCGATCAGTTGGAGCAGCGGCAAATCGCATTTTTAAGAACAATATTTGCTCTGCGACATTAACCATTCACCCCAAAACGGCCTACAACGCTCAATACGGCGCAGTATTGTACCGCCATAGCCGCCGCCGCGCATGACTACCAAAGTTTAAGATACGAACTTAAGTTAAGGTATTGGCGTGGGCCAATGGCTAATACAAGAGCTAAGCCCATGAAAACAATTAATTTTCCCCTTGATAACAGCATGGAGCGTTCATCATGCCGCGTGTGATTGCCACCGCCCTGCTATTGGTTTTGAGTGTAAACCTGATGGCTGCAGATCGAATTACCGGACATTCTTTCGCCACTCGCTCAGAAGTGATTGCCCCCAATGGAATGGTGGCCACTAGTCATCCCTTAGCAACCCAGGTCGGTTTAGATATCTTGAAATCCGGCGGCAATGCCATTGACGCCGCCATTGCCGCCAACGCTGCCTTAGGGCTCATGGAACCCACGGGCAACGGTATTGGTGGCGATTTATTCGCCATTGTGTGGGACGCAAAAACCCAACAACTGTACGGCTACAACGGCAGTGGCCGCTCGCCCAAAGGTTTGAGCCTGAAATGGTTTACAGATAACGGATACGACAGCATCCCGCCCCACGGCCCACTACCCGTGTCGGTTCCCGGCGCTGTCGATGGTTGGTTTGCGCTGC